>PKDP01000027.1 GCA_002862585.1 Flavobacteriales bacterium
GGACTAATTAAGGATGAAATAGTACTAACGCCAATGCAAAAAGTGGTGGAAAACAATAATATTATTAACGAAGATTTATACAAATTAAACGAAATTATATCTAGATAAAATGACAAAAATTAAAGTAGCAATAAACGGATTTGGTAGAATAGGAAGAAGCTTTTTTAGACAGTCTCTTCAATCAAACGACATAGAGATAGTAGCTATTAATGACTTAACAGATGTTAAAACATTAGCACATTTATTAAAATATGATTCTACACACGGTGTATTACCTAATTCCATCAGTTGTTCAGGTGATTCTATACTAGTAGATTCTAATGAAATACCAGTATATTCTTGTCCTAATCCAAAAGAATTACCTTGGAAAGAAGTTGGTGTTGACGTGGTATTAGAATGTACGGGTCGTTTCCTTAAAAATGAGCAGGCACTACAACACGTTATCGCTGGAGCTAAAAAGGTAATTGTATCGGCACCATCTCCTGACGCTAAAACAGTAGTTTTAGGTGTTAATGACGAGATTATCACTGAGGATGACTTTGTATTTTCTAACGCATCATGTACCACTAACTGCTTAGCGCCATTAGCTAAAGTTATCAATGATAATTTTGGTATTAAGTCTGGTTATATCACAACAACTCATGCATTTACAGCTGACCAGAGTTTGCAAGATATGCCTCATAAAGATTTAAGAAGAGCACGTTCAGCAATGAATTCAATTATACCTACTAAAACAGGTGCTGCATCTGCGGTAGGAAAAGTATTGCCACAGTTAAATGGTAAACTAGATGGTATAGCTTTGAGAGTACCTGTTGCTTGTGGTTCAATCACTGATTTCGTATGTGTTGTTGATAAAGAAACAACAAGAGACGAGGTAAACAAAGTATTAAAAGATGCTGCTGACGGACCTATGAAAGGTATTTTGGCATTGAGTTCTGATCCACTAGTATCGATTGATATTGTTGGAAGAAAAGAGTCGTCAATTGTTGATACTGAACTGACTAAAGTTGATGGCAACTTAGTGAAGCTAGTGTCATGGTACGATAATGAGACAGGATATTCAGCACGTCTTATTGACTTATGTTCTAGAGTATTGCACGAAAGTTTAAATAAAGATTTAGTCTAATGAGTAAAATAGCGGTCATTGCTCACGATAATTTTAAAGCAGATTTACTACAATTCCTAAAAGAGAAAAAATCGTGGTTTTTTGGCAGAGAAATTGTGGCTACAGGAAGAACTGCTGTTTTCTTGGAAGAAGGTGAGTTGAACTTACCTCTAACACATGTTAGAAAAGGGGCAGAAGGTGGATACCTTCAAATAATCGAAATGATTAAGCGTGGAGAAGTTGAGATAGTATTCTTCTTTAGAGATGCTACAATTCTTCAGCCTTATCATGAAGATATTACTTCTTTATTGGATATCTGCGATTTGAATAATATTCCTTCTGGAACTAATCAAGCCGCCGCAGAGCTTTTAATCATTGGTAAAATTCGAATGGAAGCTTCGCAAAGTATTCAGTCTAAAATTGAAAATAAATAATGAGGGTTAGTTTTAACTCATTTTAAATGAAATATAATGAAAGTAATTGGGGTAGATATAGGTGGAACGAATACTGAACTCGGCATTGTTGATTCTAGAGATGGTATCGTAAAACTAAGTAAGTTTAAAACTAAAGGAAACGAATCCTTTAAGGCTTATATTGATATACTTACGGAGAATATTCGTTTGCTAAGTTTAGAGCATAACATCCAATATATAGGTGTCGGTGCTCCAAACTATAACTCTAAAACTGAAACCTTTTGTCCTGTAAATTTCCCGTGGGATGATTTGGAGCCTTTCAATCTAAAACAACATATAGAAGTGGTGTTGAATATTCCTACTTTAATGGTTAACGATGCTAATGCATCAGCTTTAGCAGAAAACCGTTATGGTGCCGGTAAAAAATATACTGACTTTGCTCTCATTACTGTTGGTACTGGACTTGGTGGTGGTATAATTATAAATAATCAATTATTTGAAGGAGCTTTTGGATACTCTGGAGAGTTCGGGCATACCAAAATAGAAGGTCTTGATAGACAGTGTAATTGTGGCGGTACTGGTTGTTTAGAAACTATTGTTTCTGCCAATGGCATCAAAAAATCGTATGCTGTAAATATGAAAGAAATTAAGAGTAGTGAGCCAACGCACATTCCATCAATTAAAATGATTTTTGACAAAGCTAAAGCGGGCGATGAAAGATGTAAAGCTATCTTGAACTTTACCTTCCAAAAACTTGGTCAGAAAATGGCTGATTTTATTCATGTGCTTAATCCTCAAGCCATTATTTTTTGCGGTAATATTTCAAAATCCTTAGATGCTTACATGGATGTTATTAAAACATCTTGCGAAGAGCAATTATTAAGTGATTTTAGAGGTCAAGTGTATTACGGGGTATCGGAATTACTTGAAGATAAAATGAACGTATTAGGACCTGCGTCTTTAGCCTTCTCTAAGTCAGAAAGCTTAGTAAACTAAAACAATTACTGTTGATTAAACTTGTATAGTTCCGCTGGTTTGTGAGAAACACCCTTTTGTTTTTCATTAGTCTTTTCTACAACACCTTTGCTCATTATTTGTTTTCTGAAGTTTCGTTTATCTAGCTTTTCGTTTAGAATTATCTCGTATAACTCTTGAAGTTGCGATAAAGTAAACTTTCTAGGAAGAAGTTCAGAAGTTACTTCATGATTAATTTCTTTTCTTAAAAAGTCTACCGCTTCATTTACAATTTGGTTGTGGTCAAAAGCTAATTCAGGAATCTCTTCAATATTTGTCCATTTCACATCTTGAGCAAAATAAGATGCCTCAGGATTATAGTCTTCCATCCTTACAATAGAAACATAAGCAATTGTAATTACTCTTTCATCTGGATTTGAACGGAAGTTCTCTAGCCACTCTTTGTCTTTTTCTTGTTGAACTCGTCTTGGATGTCCAAATGCCTTAAACTGTTTAAGGTATAATTTATTAAGCTTTGTCAGACTGAAAAGCACTCGAGACGCTGCGGCATCAATATCTTCCTCAAGTTCTATAAGGTCACCAGGTATAGCAAACTGAGTTCTTTTTTTGTTTTTTTTTGAAAAAGGATCAACCTTTTTCTCGATGCTTAATACCTTTAGTTTTTTTTCGATATCATCGAATCCAAAAATCACACAATCGACTGAAACATTAATTTTAGACATAGTATTTTGAGTTAACTCCTATTCAAAAATATTAAAATATCGATATAAATCCTTCTAATAAATGTAATTTTTACACACTATCAGTATTGATGAATGTCAAAAGTCAATTAATTCCCTTTGTAGTGAAAGAAAATATTTGCCCAAATAATTTTTGAAAGATGAAATAAATAAGGAGTGCTGGCGAATAAAATTACTCCAACAGTCATAAACATATTAAACAACGAAAGATCAAGATTTAGAATTGAATTGGCTACAAATACGGCTACGAATATGGCTATTCCAAGACCATAAGAAACATACATAGCCCCAAAATAAAAGCCAGGCTCTTTGCTAAATTTCAAGCAACATTTTGAGCATTGGGCATGAAGGTCTCCAATTTTTTTCAAGTTATAAGGATAGGAAAGAAAAAAATCGCCTTCATGACAAGTCGGACACTTAAACTTCAGAATGCTAAATAATTTTGTTCCTTTTTTTATCATCTAAGACATGAAAAATATTATTACTAAAAAGATGAGATATAAAGAAATTATTAAAGCTGACCTTAGCTTATTTACAGGCTTTAGCCAATAGATTAGTGTAATTGCAATTGAGAATAATACTAAAAGTATTGAGGAAGACAAAATGATGTCATTCGATGAAGAAGTGGTTGATTGAGTAGAAATTTCATCAATACCATTAACTAATAAGTAAACTAATACAGGCAATCCAATTCCAATACAGATATCAAAAATATTACTGCCATAGGCATTGGAAAAAGCGTCTTTATATTTTTTGTTTTTAGCATCTTGTATTGATAAATTGAGTTATCATAACCTGTACGATTTCCTATCAACTTCTGAAGATTCAGTATGGAAAATGTACAGAAT
>PKDP01000063.1 GCA_002862585.1 Flavobacteriales bacterium
AACATTTACCCTAACCCATCATCAAACATTTTCAACTTAGAGTTTAACTCAGATTCTAAAACTGAAATTTTAGTGACTAATGTGCTAGGAGAAAAGGTATATTTTGAATCAGTTCAATCTGTAGGGGAGTTTAACACTCAAATAGACTTATCAAACTACTCAAAAGGTATTTACTACCTAACTATCAAAAAAACAAATGGTATAAGTAATCATAAACTTATACTTCAATAAATAAAAAAGCAATTAGTCAAAAAAGTTCGAAATAAGGACGCTTAGGTCCACCAAAGCGGAATCCATCTCACCTATTAATGAGGTAAGTTACTGCTAAAAAACTTTGTTTTAGCCTTATAGCTTGTTAGCTATACTGTCATTCTCGCCTTAGCACTTATAGATTGGTCGCAGAAATCACTTTCAAGAAATTTGAAATAAGCAGTAATGGCAATCATTCCGGCATTATCGGTGCAGTAGGAAAATGGAGGAATATAGGTTTCCCAGCTATGAGAATTTTCCATTTCTTTTAGTCTAGTTCTTAATCCAGAATTTGCAGATACCCCACCAGCAATTGCAATTTCAATGATGCCTGTTTCCTTACTAGCTTTCTCTAGTTTTTTCATAAGAATATTAATGATGCTATGTTGAATTGATGCACAGATATCATTCATATTTTCATTAATGAAATTTGGATTTTCTTTGGTCTGCTTTTTTATGAAATACAAGATGCTTGTCTTGAGTCCGCTAAAACTGAAGTTTAGCTTATCTACTTTTGGAATGCCAAAGGTGAAGACAGTGGGATTTCCATCTTTAGCGAACTTATCTATTAACGGTCCTCCAGGGTAGGGTAAGCCTAAGAGTTTTGCTGATTTGTCAAATGCTTCCCCAGCAGCATCATCAATAGTTTCACCGATTAAGTCGAAACCAAGAGTGTCATTGACTTTTACTATTTGAGTATGTCCACCAGAAACGGTTAAGCATAAAAAGGGAAATTTAGGTGGATTACCATTACCGTTTTTGTCCCTAATAAAGTGTGCTAAAATATGTCCTTGCATGTGGTTAACATCTATTAAGGGGATGTTATTTGCTAATGCGAAGGATTTAGCGAAGGATACGCCTACCAATAGAGAGCCTAAAAGCCCCGGTCCTCTAGTAAAACCAACTGCAGAAATATCTTTTTTGTCGATTCCTGATTCTTCAATAGCTTGGTGTACTACTGGTATAATGTTTTGTAAGTGGGCTCTGGAAGCTAACTCAGGGACTACGCCTCCGTATTTTTCATGAACTTTTTGGTTACCAATCACGTTGGATAATATTTTACCGTCTTTGATTATGGATGCACTGGTATCGTCACAGGACGATTCAATACCTAATATGATAATAGATTTACTCATTGTCTAAATTAGGCAATCGATGTCCCATTTTATCTCTTTTAGTTTTGAGATAAAAGGCATTGTGTTCGTTGGATTCAATCTCAATTGGAATGTTCTCTACAATTTCAAGACCATATCCTACAAGTCCAGAGCGTTTTTTAGGGTTATTACTCATCAATTTTATGTTGTGAACATTCAAACTTCTTAAAATCTGAGCACCAACACCATAGTCTCTATAGTCGGCTTTAAATCCTAATTCTTCATTAGCCTCAACAGTATCTCTACCTTGTTCTTGTAATTTATAGGCTTTGAGTTTATTTAGTAGTCCAATGCCTCTCCCTTCTTGGTTCATGTAGACAATAACCCCTTTTCCTTCTTTTTCAACCATTGACATAGCGGCTTCAAGCTGTGGTCCGCAATCGCATCGGCAAGAACCAAAAATATCACCAGTAATGCAGGAGGAGTGGACTCTTACTAAAATAGACTCATCTTCTTTCCATTCACCTTTTACTAAGGCTAAATGGGTTTGGTTATTGGTAACTTGACGAAAAGCATGAAGTTTAAAATCGCCAACTTCAGTTGGAAGGTCTACATCTATAAGCTTTTCTATGAGGCTTTCATTCTTTATTCTGTAAGCAATCAAGTCTTTTATAGTAATGATTTTTAACTGATGTTTTTGGGCTATCAGTTTTAGCTCTGGCATTCTCGCCATAGAGCCATCTTCATTCATTATTTCAACAATTACTCCTGCAGGGTATAATCCTGCTAAGCGTGCCAAATCAATTGCCGCTTCAGTATGTCCAGCTCGACGCAAAACACCACCTTTTCTAGCTTTCAGAGGGAAAATATGACCAGGTTTACCTAATTCACTTGGACGTGTATTAGGGTCTACAAGGGCTTTTATTGTTTTGGAACGATCGCTAGCAGATATGCCCGTAGTGCAACCATTACCTATTAGGTCAACAGAAATAGTAAAGGGCGTTTCGTATTCGGCAGTATTTTTGCCAACCATTAAATCTAAACCGAGTTCTTCGCAACGGTCTTCAACCAGTGGAGCACAAATAAGGCCACGCCCATGCGTGGCCATAAAATTTATCATTTTAGGTGTTACCTTTTCAGCAGCGGCAAGAAAATCACCTTCGTTCTCTCTATCTTCGTCATCAACAACGATGACTACCTTACCAGCTTTGATATCTTCAATAGCTTCTTCTATCGTATTTAGCATTACGAGTAATTTTGGTGCAAAGATAAACTATTAAGAAGAAATTGAGACTAAGAGTTTTAGTCTGTTTTTCTAGTCCAAGTTGATGTTTTTCCAATAAATGGAAGACTTATCAAATAACCTTCGAGTTCAAGAGTATTTTTATTAACTAGTGTAGCAGTACCACCGTAAGTTTTGCCATTAGAAGGTTTGTAAATTTTTCCGTCTTCCCAAACATTATCTCCTTTGTACACAAAATCTTGCATAATTTTTAGCCCCATACGTTTTCTGCTTCTTAAATTCTCATCTGGGTTTTCTTTATCTAACTTTGGATTACCTTTACTATCGTTAGGTTCTTCCATCCAAGTAGTCTTTCCTGAAATAGTCTTTCCATCAGTAAAAATAGTCACAATAGCATCTTTGTCCGCCGTATACCACTCTCCTAATATAGCATCAGATTGAGCGAAGGTTGTTAGGCTAAATAAAAGCCCAAATAATAAAGTTATAGATTTCATAATGTTACTTGTTTTTTAGGCAAGTTAAGGTTTTTATTTTAGGAAGCAAGGGTATAAAAAAAAGCTACCCGAGTATTTCTACTCGGGCAGCCCCTTAAAGCCATGAAAAAACTTACTTCCCTCTCCCTAATGGGAACAACAAAGATATATAAACTTTTGTTGCTGGTTAAATAAAATCGAAAAAAAATTATGAATTATTTAGTGGGTGTTCATATTTATTTCGGATGTATACTAACACTCTAGATTCAGCACATAGCTCACTGTGTGAATTGTACACCTTTACAGTATGCCAAACCTCATGTTTTTCATTTTCTTTCAAAGCCGAAACGGCATTTTCGATATCATTTTCGGAAAGTTCAAAATCCATATGTAAATTTGCAGTAGCTGTTTTGATGTAATCTATTTCAGCTTTTTTAATCCAAATTATCATTGGAATATTTCTAGTATTGAAAATTTGCCAATACATTACGGCATAGAATGGATCGATGGCGCTAAATATACTGCCCCCAAATATTGATTTCTGAATATTTTTATTTAACCAGGAGTATTTAATTGTAACTCTTAGCTTTTTAAATTCAGAGTCTGCTTCAGCAATCCTTATTCTGTTTATTAATAAAGGTGGAAATAAGTTCATCGCTCTTTTCAACATTTTTGAGCTATATTTCCGTTTTGGTATCATCACATTTGACATAGTTGTGCAAAAATAGATGTTCTTTAGATTCTTTTGGTAATTTTGTAGAATAAACTATTGAAGATGAGCAAACCCTTAATATTAGTTTCCAATGATGATGGAATTTCTGCACCAGGAATTCGAGCACTAATAGATGTAGTGAGAGAGATAGGTGATGTTGTAGTAGTTGCTCCTGATGGTCCACAATCTGGAATGGGGCACGCTATTACAATAGGT
>PKDP01000086.1 GCA_002862585.1 Flavobacteriales bacterium
TAAAGAAGCCGTATCTGTAACTCCAGCTTGAATACAATTTGCTCTGATTCCAAATGGAGCGAACTCTAAAGCAATATTTCTTGTTATAGCCTCGAGGGTTACTTTTGCGGCTGAAACAGCTGCATAGTTTTTCCAAGCTTTTGAGTTTCCTTCGCTAGTAAAGCTAACAACTCGAGCATCTTTTGAAAATAATTTAGCTTTAAAAATACCTTTTGTCCAATCATATAAACTTACTCCCATTGCTTGTATTGTTAATTGAAAATCATCTGTTTGTAATGTTTGAGTTGTTTCTGAAATCATAGGTTTTAAATTTCCTTTAGAGACGCTATGTACAAGTATTTTTATCAGACTTTCCCCAAGCTTTTCTGACAAATCTTTTATTATATCACCTCTTTTTTCTTTCTGAAAAGCATCTGTATTATAGCTAATAAAATTTACCTCTTCATTAGTAATTTTTTTAAACTCATTTTCAATCTTTTCTAGTTGAGATCTGGAATTTCTATGAACAATACAGATATTCATTCCATGCTTTGCTAGCTTTTTTGCTGTTGCTAAGCCTAAGCCACTGGAGCCTCCTAAAATGAGAGCCCATTCATTTTTATCTTTAAATTCTTTTACCATTCTAATATTATCCTTTGAGCAGAAAAACCTGGACCAAAGCTAAGCATCAATCCTTTTTCTCCAACTTTTCTATTTCCTTCTAAAAAACGTTCTAAAACATACAATACGGTTGCGCTAGACATGTTTCCATATAATCTTAAGACTTCTTTTGTGTCATCAATATTCTTTCCTAAAGATCCAAATAAATCTTCAACAGTTTGAACAATCTTCTTCCCGCCAGGATGAAAAATTAAATGATTTATATCTTCAATTGTTAAATTATTTCGCTCCAAAAATGGATGTATTATCATTGGAAAATGATTTGATATTGTTTCTGGAACTGATTTGTCTAAAATCATTTGTAGACCTGAATTTACTAATTTAAATCCCATCATATGCGTTGAGTCATAAAAATGATACATTGATTCATCTATAATTTTTGGTCCTTTATCTTTTTCATAAGATGATAAAATAACACTTGAAGCTCCGTCTCCAAAAATTGCGGCACTTACAATATTTACCATGGAGAAATCTTCTAACTGAAAGGTTGCTGTAGGAGATTCTACTGCTATCACTACGGCTCTTTTATTTGGATTAGCTTTTAAAAAATTTTTAGCATAAATAATTCCTGAAACTCCAGCTGCACAGCCCATTTCTGTTACTGGAAGTCTCACAATATCTTGTTTCATTTTTAAACTATTAATTAAATATGCATCTACAGAAGGAATCATAATTCCTGTACAGCTAACAGTGATAATATAATCAATGTCTGTAGGTTGCAGACTTGCTTTTAATAAAGATTTTTTAAGTGATTGCTCTGCTAAAGTTGTAATCTCTCTAGAAAAAATCTTGTTTTTTTCTTCAAAAGATGAATTAAAAAAAACTTCTTCAGGATCCATTATAGAGTAGCGCATGTCTACGCCTGCTCCTTCAAAAAGCTTTAAAACTTTTCGTTGAAACCTTGAATCCTTATCCTGCATCCATAGTTTTACAAATGGAATAATATCTTTAGTTTCTCTACTGTGTTTTGGTAGCTGTTTTGCTACAGATATTATTTTTACATTCATAATATTTACTTAAATCATTTTTTTTTAATTAATCGTTTATTTTTTTAACACCCACAAATAACGGAAGGCCCATTTCCATTGAATTGAAAAATTAACACCTGTTTTTGTTAAAATAGTTTCTAATTCATTTCTTTTAAAAGCTTTTAAGACAGAAGTTAAACCATCCTCTCTTACCATCTTATTTTTAATGAATAGCCCTATCATTTTAAATAAATAATATGCTAATTTATGTCTGTGTAAATCATTTACAATAACTCCGATTGATGCTTTTTGAACCGTTGATTTTAAAAAGGGTATAATTTCATTGTTTTTAAAATGGTGTAAAAATAAGGTACATAAAACTACGTCATAAGTTTGCTTTTTAAAATCTTCAGAAAAAACATCAATCGTTTCAAAACTTAATTCAGGGTAATCTTTAGACAATGCTTTTGCATAATCTATCGCTGCATTATTTGCATCAATTCCAATTAGCTTAAACTTATAAGAATTCTTTCTTCCAAACTTTGCAACATCTCTTAAAATATCTCCGTGGCCACAACCCAAATCTACAATTGTAATGGTCTTAGTTTTTGAAGATTTTAAAAGAATTTTTTTTAACCCTTTTAAAGTTGCTGAATTGCCCCCAAGTAATCTATTGATAGTTTCTAGTTTGTCTAAAGTATCTCTTAATACTAAACCTTCAATCGTAAAGTCATCCATCATTTCTGCAGCTGAAGATCGACGTGAGGTATCAATTAAAAAACTCATATTGGGGGCAACTTTTTTCCGTGTGTAAATTTAATAATTTTAGTTAGTAATGAAGGTATTCTTTTTAAAATTGAATACACAATTTGAGAAATTATTTGATTTCTAAACAACCAAGCAATAAAATGACCAGTCATTAGTCGTATTTTAAATTCTTTATTCCACTCTTTAATATACTGTTTTTCTAAGGCCTCTCTTGTTTTTATTTCGCCATTTAAGAACTGTAGTATTCGTATACTTGCTAATCTTGCACTTGAGATAGCCATTCCCATTCCATTCCCACATAATGGATGTATCATTCCTGCAGTATCTCCACACATAATAATATGTTCTTCTACTGGCGCTTTTGTTTGAAAGGAAATTTGACTAATAGATAGTGGTTTTTCAAAAATTGGTGTTGTTTCTTTAAATAATTTTCTAAGGAACTCATTTCTAAAAACTACTTGATTTTGAAAATCCGTAATAGTTTTGTGTTTTTTAAACATTTTATATTCAGTAATGTAACACAAATTAATGGCGTTATTTTCAACTTTAGATACCCCGCAGTATCCACCTTCAAAATTATGTAAAGCAACTAGGTTCTCTGGAAAAACTCCTTTCACGTGAGTTTTTACAGCTAAATAGTTTGATTTTTTTTGGAAAAATTTACGCTTCATTTTTTGATCTAAAATAGATCTTTTCCCAAAAGCACCAATTACAATTTTACTTTGAAATAATTTTGAGTTTTTTGTTGTAACTATAAAAGCATCTTTTTTAAAGTGAATAGCCTCTACCGTTTCTTTTAAGACCTGAACTCCATTCATACATGCTTTATCTACCAACAAATCATCTAAAAAATAGCGACTCATTCCAAAACCTCCTAAGGGAAGTTCTCCTTTTATTAGTTTGCTTTTTGTAGTGGTAATGTGAACTTTTGTAATTTTTTTAGCGCCTTCTCTTATTGGATGAATCCCTAATGAATTAAAATAGGGTAATACTTCGTTCGAAATATACTCTCCGCATACTTTATGCTTGGGGTATTCATTCTTTTCAACTAGTAATACTTTTTTCTTTAGTTTAGATAAATGAATAGCACTTGTTAATCCTGCTAATCCACCTCCTACTATAATTACATCAAATATTAGTTTTGTTTTCAATAATTTAATTATAAATATTAATTATGATTAAATTCCCTGAATAATTATTTATTCAACCTTACTTCTTTCTAATTTACCAAAATTATCTTTAGGATTGAGCCATTGGTTTTTCTCTGAAATAACATATTTTTTTTCCTCCTTTTTTTGTTTTGACAGAGGTATTCGAATATTTTTATTTGAAATGAGATTTTTAAGATATTCTATCACTTAATGTGTTTTTAATTTGTTTAAATATAAAAAAATTATTCCCTAAAATAAATTTTATTTTAGGGAATAATGCCGTGGAGCAGAGGGGAGTGAAGTCGAACTATTTTAGCGAGGATTTGGAGGTATTATAATAAAACACCGTTTAAATAACTCTAAATTCCGTTATATAAATTAATA
>PKDP01000110.1 GCA_002862585.1 Flavobacteriales bacterium
CCCACTAAAAGTCCTCCGTTAGATCCGCCACGAATGGCAAGGTAATCACTAGAGGTATATTTTTTAGCAATCAAATATTCTGCGGCGCCTATAAAGTCATCAAAAACATTTTGCTTTTGTAATTTTGTTCCTGCATCATGCCATTTTTTACCATACTCTCCACCGCCTCTTAGGTTGGCGACAGCATACACCCCGCCTTGCTCCATCCATACGGCATTTGTTATACTAAAACTTGGAGTCAAGCTAATATTAAAACCGCCATAGCCATACAAAATTGTTGGGTTTGTACCGTCTAATACGATTCCTTTTTTGTGTGTAATTATCATAGGCACTTGTGTGCCGTCTTTTGAGGTGTAGAATATCTGCTTGCTTTGGTAATTATCTGAGTTAAAATCAATGTTTGGTTTTTTGTATAGTTTGGAGGCTCCAGAAGAAATTTCATAAGAATAAATACTACCAGGAGTGAGGTAATTTGTAAAAGAATAATACAGACTTGTTTCTTGCTTTTTGGCGCCAAAACCACCCACAGAGCCAACTCCAGGCAAGGCAACTTCTCTTACTAGGGTTCCGTCATAGGCATACTGTTTTATAGCGCTCACAGCATCTTCCATATAATTTGCAAAAATATATCCCCCACCTGTGCTAGCTCTCAAAACATTTTGAGTTTCTTCAATAAGATCTTTCCAGTTTTTTGGTCCTGGACTAGAGGCATCTACAGTAACTACTTTTTTGTTGGGAGCATTTCTATTTGTCACAAGATAAAGCGTACTCCCAACATTATCTATAACAGAGGTGTCACTATCTGTATCTTTTTGTACAGCAATAAAACGGCTTTTGGGATTGCTGAGGTCTTTGATAAAGAGCTTATTTCCTGAGGTTGAAACGCTAGCAGAAACAATTAAATATTTATTGTCTTGTGTGGTTCGACCCGCAACATATCTATGCTTTTGTTCTGGGGTGCCTCCAAAAATGAGCTGATCTTCTTTTTGAGAAGTCCCAAGTTTATGATAATAAAGTTTGTGCTGGTCTGTTTTAGCAGAAAGCTCACTTCCTTCTGGCTTATCATAGCTGGAATAATAAAAACCTTCATTTTTTAACCAAGAAATACCGCTAAATTTTACATCCACAATGGTGTCCTCTATAATTTCTTTGCTTTGGGCGTTCATTACAAGCACCTTTCTCCAGTCACTTCCTCCTTCACTTATACTGTAGGCTGCCAACGATCCATTGTCGCTAAAGCTAAGCCCCCCTAGAGAGATGGTTCCATCTTCAGTGAATGTGTTAGGGTCCAAAAAGACTTCTGCCTGCTCTGGTCCTTGCCCTGTTTTGTATCTGTAAATCACATATTGGTTTTGCAGCCCATCATTTTTATAAAAGTAAGAGTAGTCTCCTTCTTTAAAAGGAGCCCCTACTTTTTCATAATTCCAAAGCGTGGTAAGGCGCTCTTTTAGCTCCTCTCTGAAAGGGATATTTTCTAAATACCCAAAGGTTGTTTTGTTTTGATCTTCTACCCACCCAGCAGTTTCCTGACTCATATCGTCTTCAAGCCATCTGTAAGGATCTTTTACCTGTGTTCCAAAATAATTAGTAACAGTGTCAACTTTTTTGGTGTTAGGATAGGTCACGGTATTGGTTTGGTTTTTTGAAATAGAACTGTTGTTACACCCTACAAGAACTAGGGCTGTAAAAATTGGAAGCATTAACTTTTTCATGTGTTTATTTTTTATAAAAATACATAAAAAAACAGGCCCCAATAAAAGTATAGGCGGCCTGTTTGTGTTTAAAAAAATGTTTTATGGTTGTTATTGAAACAAAGAACTGTAAGATTTCCAGTATTTATATATGAGTATCCCGGTAATTGCCAACATAAAAATAGCAACTAGCATACCCGAGACGTCTAAAAAAAGATGGAACAATAAAATATTAACAACAATAGGGGCCAGCAAAACAAGTGCAAAGGGAACCCACTTTTTAAACAGTAGTAGCCCCCCGATAAGTAGCTCCAAACAAGCAACAACATATAAAACATATCCTGTGCTATTTAAAGATTCCATAAAGTTTGCTGCTGCTGGGGCCATATCAAAAATAGGGATGAACGGGAAAAATTTATTCATGCCAAATATTAGTAAAGAAACACCCAGTAACATGCGTAAAATAGTTGTAAAAGTTGAATTCATAATGGCGATTTGTTTAGCGTTATTGTTACTTAAAGATAACAAAAAATAAATACCCCATTTACAAGTAGTTGCAAATGGGGTATTTATGCTATTTTAAAAACCTTAGTCACAGGAAGTATCCAGAGAGTTGATCCAGTCTCTTAGCAAGTTTACTCCGACTAAGACGTCTATATCGCCTAGCCTTAAAGATCTTAGTATTTCAACGCGCTCTAACGTGTCAATTTCAGAATGGATGTAACGACATTTTATATCTAAATTTAGAATGTATTTAGAAAGTTCCTCCGCCATCCTTTTAGTAAGGGTTGTGCATAAAGTTCTTTCTTTTCTTTTTACTCGATTATCGATTTCCTCTAATAAATCATCAATTTGATTTACAGTTGGTCGCACTTCAATAATCGGATCTAGTAATCCGGTTGGTCGAATAATTTGTTCCACTATTACTCCTTCACATGCCTCTAGCTCATAGTCTGCTGGTGTAGCAGAAACGTATAAGGTTTGGTTTTGTAATGCTTCAAATTCCTCATATTGAAGTGGTCGATTGTCCAATGCTGCTGGTAATCGGAAACCATATTCAACTAGATTTATTTTTCGAGATCTGTCCCCTCCGTACATTGCTTTTATTTGAGGACGAGTTACGTGACTTTCATCAATCATCATAATGAAATCCTCGGGGAAATAGTCTAACAAGCAGTATGGTCTTGTCCCAGGAGCTCTTCCGTCAAGATACCTTGAATAATTTTCTATTCCCGAACAGTATCCTAATTCGCGCATCATCTCTAAATCATATTCTGTGCGGTCTAGTAATCGTTTTGCTTCAAGTTCTTTGCCTTCCGATTGAAAAAATTCAACTTGTTTAACTAAATCCTCCTGTATTTGTATTATTGCATTTTGTAAACTTGATGGATTGGTGACAAAAAGATTGGCGGGATAAATCTTAACTTCTTCAACTTCAGTTAGTGAATGATTTGTTTGAGGATCAATATGTTCTATAGATTCGATTTCATCTCCCCAAAAAGAGATTCGATAAGCAAAGTCTAAGTATCCAGGATATACATCAACTGTATCTCCTTTGACTCTAAAAGTACCTCTTTGAAATTCTAAATCATTTCTAGAGTAAAGCGCAGCTACTAATAATTTTAAGAATTGATTTCGATTAATAACTTTTCCTACTTTTAAACCAACAGAGTTTTCATAAAAATCAGTTGGATTTCCCATCCCGTAGATGCACGAAACTGAGGACACCACAATAACATCACTTCTTCCCGAGAGTAAAGCTGTTGTGGCGGATAAGCGTAACTTTTCAATTTCTTCATTGATTGATAAATCTTTTTCAATATATGTTCCTGTTACGGGTAAAAAAGCCTCCGGCTGATAATAATCGTAATAGGAAACGAAATATTCTACGGCATTATTTGGGAAGAACTTCTTAAATTCTCCATAAAGTTGTGCTGCTAGTGTTTTATTATGAGAAAGAATTAAAGTTGGCCTCTTGAGTTCTTTGATTACATTGGCCATAGTAAATGTTTTTCCAGATCCGGTTACACCCTGAAGTGTTTGGGCATGAATACCTGATTGAAATCCATTAACAATTTCGGAAATAGCCTTAGGTTGATCCCCGGTAGGCTCAAATTCTGATACTAATTCGAAATCCATAATCTAAAAATAAAAAAAGCCACTCAACTGAGTGGCTTT
>PKDP01000130.1 GCA_002862585.1 Flavobacteriales bacterium
TCTGATTAGCTCTGGGAAGAACTGTAAAAAGAAGGTGATTAACAACAATCTTATGTGCATACCATCAACATCGGCATCTGTAGCGATAACTACATTTTTGTAGCGTAAACCTTCTAAACCGTCTTCAATGTTTAGAGCTGCTTGTAAAAGGTTAAACTCTTCGTTTTCATACACAATCTTTTTAGTAAGCCCATATGAATTAAGAGGTTTACCCTTGAGGCTAAACACAGCTTGTGTGTTAACGTCTCTTACTTTTGTAATAGATCCACTTGCCGAATCACCCTCAGTAATGAATAAAGTTGTATCGAATCGTTTATCGTTCTTATGATTGTTATAATGAACCCTGCAATCCCTTAATTTTCTATTGTGAAGATTGGCCTTTTTAGCTCTTTCTTTAGCCAATTTTCTTACTCCTGCTAAAGCTTTTCTTTCCTTTTCGGCCTCAATGATTTTCTTCAATAATAAATCTGCAGTTTCCGGGTTCTTATGAAGGTAATTATCTAAATGTGTTTTTATAAAATCATTGATGAAGGTCCTAATAGTCATCATACCAGGACCAATATCGTTTGACCCTAACTTTGTTTTGGTTTGAGATTCAAATACTGGCTCAATTACTTTAACACTAACAGCAGCCACAATGCTTTGTCTAATATCTACAGCATCAAAATTTTTGCCATAAAACTCTCTCACTGTTTTCACCACTGCTTCTCTAAATGAGGATTGGTGAGTGCCACCTTGTGTGGTATGCTGACCATTAACAAAAGAGTAATACTGTTCGCCATAGCCTTTTTGAGAATGGGTCATAGCTATTTCAATATCTTCTCCTTTAAGGTGAATTATTGAATAGACAATTTTAGAATCTATATTTTGCTCCAATAAATCTCTAAGACCATTTTCAGAGTAAAGTTTTTCGCCATTGTATAAAATGGTAAGTCCTGGATTCAGGTAGCAATAATTCCATAGCATTTTCTCAACATACTCATTAAGAAAACGGAAATTACCAAAAATACTATGGTCAGGAATGAAGCTTACTTTAGTGCCTTTTCTTAGGGAAGAGCTTTCAATCGGCGCATCATTGGTCACAGTCCCGCTCTCAAACTCAGCAAGTTTAGTTTGTTCGTCCCTAACACTCTGAATTTTAAAATAACTGGATAATGCATTAACCGCCTTAGTACCTACTCCATTAAGTCCAACAGATTTCTTAAAAGCTTTGGAATCATACTTGGCACCTGTATTTATTTTAGATACACAATCAACCACTTTACCAAGTGGAATGCCACGCCCATAATCTCTAACAGATACTTTTTTATCTCTAATTGTAACTTCTACTGTCTTTCCATTACCCATTACAAACTCATCAATGGAATTATCTATTACCTCTTTAATAAGAATATAAATACCATCATCAGCCGAAGAACCGTCTCCTAGCTTTCCAATATACATACCAGGACGAAGACGAATATGCTCCTTCCAGTCGAGTGAGCGAATATTATCTTCTGTATACTGATTCTCTGCCATTTTTTGAGCTTTAAATTTGGTCTGATTAATATAGGAGTGTAAAAATAAAAAAGCACTAGTTAATAAGCTAAAAAGTCAGTCAACTTTATTAACAGAGTTTTCAACTAAGAATCTGTATCTTTAAACCCATTATTCAGACTAAATGATACACTACTTATTTTCTTATAAAAAAGCATATAATCATCTTATAAACATTGATTTAACTGTCCCAACTAATGGTGATAAAGAACTTTGTTTTCAGCTTCCTGCATGGAGACCTGGAAGATATGAACTTGGTGATTTTGCTAAAAATATTCAAAAGTGGAATGCATTTGATGAAAACGGAAATGAATTGCCTTTTCAAAAAACAACAAAGGATTGTTGGAAAGTAGAATGTCATAATACTAGCAGTGTAACTATAACCTATAACTACTACGCTAATGAGTTGGATGCAGGCTCTACGTATTTGGATGAAAACCAACTATACGTTAATCCAGTAAACTGCTGTATGTATGTAGTTGGTAGAGAAAATTCAGCTTGTCATCTTGAATTGGAAATACCTTCAGACTACAAAATTGCATGTGGAATGAAAATGAACGATGACGGCTATTTGTTCGCTAATAGTTTTGATCAATTAGCAGAATCACCATTTTTTGCATCAAACAGTCTATTACATGATGAATACATTGTTGATGGCATTACTTATCACCTTTGGATACAAGGGAAATGTAAGCCTAACTTTGAAAAAGTTAAAGCTGATTTTATAGGCTTCACAAAAGCACAAGTAGACTGTTTTAAAAGTCTTCCAGTAGACGATTATCACTTCTTATTTCAAATCACGCCATACGCTAGTTATCATGGTGTTGAACACACCAATTCAACGGTAATATTAATGGGTGACAAAGAGGATGTTTTTAAAACTAAATACGATAATATTTTAGGAATTTGTTCGCATGAACTTTACCACACGTGGAATATTAAAGCCATTCGTCCAAAAGAAATGTTACCCTACGATTACACCAAAGAAAACTACTCCAAATTAGGCTATGTAGCTGAAGGGGTTACTACATACATGGGTGACTTGATGCTAAAACGTGGCCATGTGTTCAATTGGGAACAATTTATTAAAACTCAAAACGAAAACTTAAAACGCCATTATGAAAATGACGGCAGACATAACCAATCAGTAGCTGATAGTGCTTTTGATACTTGGCTCGATGGCTACAGTTTAGGGATTCCTAATAGAAAAACCTCTATATACGCCGATGGAGCATTAAATATGTTGATGATAGACTTGTTCATCATAAAGTATTCTGAAGGTAAACATTCTCTCAATGATGTAATGACAGAATTATATGAAGACTATCGAAATAGTGGATATACTGAAGATGACTTTCAACAAATATGCGTCAAGTACGGAGGTCTAAAAGTTAGTGAAGTATTTAACAATCACGTCTACGGTACAGAAGAGTATACGAAAACACTTACGGAAGCTCTTTCTTACGTTGGTTTTGAATTAGTAAAAACAAATAACTCCTCATTAAGTGCGCATAAATTTGGGTTTATTTCAATTGTTCAAAATGGTAAACATATTATCAAAAAAATACAAAATACATGTGAAGCAGAAAGTAAAGGTATTGCTGTAAATGATGAGATACTTACCGTCAATGGAACTTCTGTAAACGACTCAAAACTTAATGACATCATTAAAGATACTGATGAGATTGTAACGTTAGAAATCAAAAAACGTTTTGAAATAATTAATGTCAAATTAGCTGGCGGTGACTTCTACCCCATTTACACCCTAAAAATGATGGATAAAGCTAGTAACGAACAACTCATTTTAAGAAAAGTTTGGGCAAAATAAATTAACTATGGCATCACTAAATAATTACCTATCGCTTATAAAATTCAGTCATACTGTGTTTGCATTGCCATTTGCTATAATTGGTTTTTTCTTAGCAAGTAGTCAGTTTGATTTTGATTGGGGAAATTTGGTTTTAGTATTGATGTGTATGGTATTTGCTCGTTCTGCTGCTATGGCATTTAATAGATATATTGATAGGGATATTGATTTAAAAAACCCAAGAACAACCCAGGTTCGTGAAATTCCAAAAGGTGTAATTAGTCCTATGGCAGCACTCTTATTTGTCATATCTACTAGTTTAGGATTTATACTAACGACCTTTTTCATTAATACACTTTGTTTCTATTTATCTCCTATAGCACTGATAGTTGTATTAGGCTATAGCTACACTAAAAGATTTACGTCTTTGTGCCACCTAGTTTTAGGCTTAGGGTTAGCACTGGCACCACT
>PKDP01000089.1 GCA_002862585.1 Flavobacteriales bacterium
CCAACTACATTTCCTTTTTTATTAATTTTAAAAATGACGCTAATTCTTTGTCTTCCTGAAAGACCAAGATTTCGAGCTATATTTACACTGAATTCCTTTTGAACAAGTTTTGTAATTTTTTTAGACATACATTTACGTCTCTCTGCATTATTTCCTTTATCACAGCCAGGGTAGATTGGAACGTTTTCTATAACTGAAAAAGGGACTTCGATATCTTCTTCTTGTTTATTTTCTAAATTTAATCCGTTTGCGGAGTCAGTAGAATTGGTAAGTAATATTGAAATAAGAATTGGTAAGCAAAATAAAATTAAATAGTTTTTCATACAATTAGTTACAAGTTATAATTGCATTGAAAATCAACACAATAAATTCTATTTAACTGGGGGAAAATAATAGAAATTAGTCCTGTACTTGAAAAATGATAGGTAAAGAATAAGGAACTACAACTGCTTTTCCTCTTTGTTTTCCTGGCTTCATTTTAGGGAGTAAATTAACTACTCTTGTAGCTTCTTTTACTAGCCTTGGATGTGGAGCTCGGGCTCTAACACCGACTACATCACCATTTTTATCAATTTTAAAAATAACACTAATTCTTTGTCTTCCTGAAAGACCAAGGTCACCAGCTAAATCAGTATTAAATTTTCTTTGGACAAATTTTGTAATCTTTTGAGACATACATTTACGTCTCTGTGCATTATTTCCTTTATCACAGCCAGGGAAGATTGGAACATTTTCTATAACTGAAAAAGGAACTTCGATATCTTCTTCAACTTCTTCAATATTAAGGTCTTCAATTTCCATTTCCTCTTCTTGATCGGTCTCAGTTGATTCTATTACCGTCTCTTCAACTTCTTCTTCATCTTCTACTATCTCTATAACCTCAGGTGCAGCAGGAGGTGGAGGTGGAGGTGGAGGTGGCACAACCTGTTCTAATAATGGAATTTCTTCATCATCTAATTCATCCATGTTTACAAGACCTATATCTATAACATCTTTATCATAAACTTTCCAGTTAATAGTTGTGTATGCTAAAAATACCATCAA
This sequence comes from Flavobacteriales bacterium, assembly GCA_002862585.1. Lineage (GTDB taxonomy): Bacteria > Bacteroidota > Bacteroidia > Flavobacteriales > UBA7312. The sequence continues at coordinate 1,045 of PKDP01000089.1, forward strand.
AGCTAATCCTATTGCAAAATACAACGAGGCATTTCTAGAAATGTCTGCCTTTGGATTTTTTTTAGACTCCATAATTTATTTTTTTGATTGTGGTTTCGTAAAATAACCAATTATTTGAATAAAAAGCAAGTGATTATAATTTTAAATCTTTCTTTTTTTTAAGTTAAAATATCTGTGAGCCAATAGAATTCCTATTAAATTAAATACAAGGTCTAAAAATTCAGCACTCCTTGTTAGGGTTAAATATTTTTGTCCTAGTTCAATTAAAATTCCATAAGTTAACGCAAAAGTGAATAAGTAAGTAAATGCTTTATCGTTAAACCAGTTAATGAAAGGTTTATACCATAAAAAATAAAAAAATAAAAAAGATAAAAAATGAGCTAGTTTGTCATTAATATAAAAATTAGCAATAGAAATTGAGTCAGATTCTGACAGCCCTAAATAGATAATTAATGCACTATAAACAAGCGCAACAATTAAATTAAATTTATTCACCGATCATTGCTTTGTACTCTTCAGCGGACATTAAGTTGTCAATTTCAGATGAGTCACTGATTTGAACCTTAATCATCCATCCTTCACCATATGGGTCATCGTTTACTTTTTCTGGTTCACTCTCTAACAACTCATTAAATTCTATTATCTCCCCAGTTAATGGCAGAAACAGATCAGAAACTGTCTTTACAGCTTCGACAGAACCAAAGACTTCTTCAGCATCGAATTTTTCACCAACAGTATCAACTTCTACATAAACTATATCTCCTAGTTCACCTTGGGCAAAATTTGTGATTCCAATAGTTGCTATGTCGTTTTCGACTAAGACCCATTCGTGATCTTTAGTGTAATTTAAATTTAAAGGTGTGCTCATTTATTGTTTTATTAAAATTAATTACCAAAATTATATCTCATAGTAAATCCAGATCTTATAGTAGTTTGTGGAAACGCAGTAGATATTGCATATTCTGAAAAAGAGTAATCAAAATAAAATATACCTGTTAAGCTCCTACTAAAATCATAGTCTGCAGAATATTTAAAATTCCATATTGTTTGACCAGAAGTTACTTGATTATTATCTAAATCTAAATATCTAATAATTGTTTTATTATTCCTAACAGAAAGGTCTAATTTCATGTTTAAATCACTTTTAATTACTTGACTAGCTCCAGCTAACCTAGACCTAATTCTCAAATCTTTAACCCTGTAACCAAATCCGAAGACATACTCATTCCCTTGAATTTCAGTTAATAAATTATTGTCAAAACTTAAAGATAATAAACGATCTTTTTTTACCTCAGCCAATATCTTTACGGAATTTTTCATTTCAAAATCTAATTTAAATAAAGGACTAAATTGCTCCATTAAATTTATGTTACTGTATAAAAACTCATTTTTATAATTACTAGATTGATCTAAAACATTTGGATTTTGTGAAGCAAAATCTAAGTCAGGGTTTACAGCATTAAAATCCAAATTAGATCTAAACTGATTAATCGTATACATTGCATTATATCCATGAGAAATTGATAATCTTTTAAAGTTCTTTTTAAACCACTTTAATTTCATTAGTCCTGTGTACTTTAAAGACCAGTTTGGAATAGGCACATTTCTAAATGCACTCATATTAGATGTAGATGGATCATTTCCTGTGTAGGCGGATAAAAAGGCTGGCAGTAAAACAGACTGATTAGTTTTACCATAACCTAAAGGGAAACCACTTAAATCACCGTTTTCAAAATTATTTGGATTGGCAAAATCAATTCCAGCATCTAGAGCTAATCTTCTCGATATTACTAATCTGTTTTCTCTAAATGTATCAAAGGTTTCAGAGCTATTTTCGTCACTATTAGAAAATGCTGTTTTGATTAAAACAGTTGAAATATTAAAGTTTCCTAAAGTGTTTTGAATCAAAGGGTTGTAATCATCACTTAAGCCATCACCATCCAAATCTATTGTATTAAAATTCTCAGTTAAGTTCTCAGAATAAGTTCGCCCTGCTGTTAAATCTATTTTTAAATCTCTTATTGGAGTTAGGTTGGCAGAGAAAGTTAAATTCTTATTTGTAACCTCAGTATATTGCTGATTAAATTCAGGGAATACCGTAAGCCATCCATTCCTTGCTGCTAAATATCTAATATCTCTTTGACTACCAAAAACATAGGCTAAGGATGGCCTAAAAGAACCTATAAAATCTGGTGTTTGTAAATACCCTGGTAAAAATGAACCATTGTTTTCTGAATAGTTGATTTGTATTCTTTTTACACTAGTTAAAAGGTCAATTAACAGATTTTTAAAACTAAACTTATTGTTAGTTGGAGTACTTCGCTGCATTCCAAAAGATTGTTTATCACCAGACCTATTATTATCTTTTACTAAGCCGATATATCTATAAAACTTCGTCATATCCAATGAACTATTAATATTATGAGTGTTGGCATTTGAAATAGTATTCCCTAAGTCATAGGTCTCTCCATTTAGAGTTAAATTTCCAAATAAATCAGATCCCTTTTGCCATTGAAAATCACCTGTATAAGAGTAAGATGTTTTTAGAAAACTAAATGTTGGTATTTTACTTAAAGGTAATTCGTAATTTATTGCAAATTGTTGAGATTGCCTGTTTGGATCTCCAATATCAAAAAACCTGTCGAAAACATCAAGAGTTGAGTCTTGAGCTCCATTTAGATTATCGTCTAAAAAATAATTTTT
>PKDP01000031.1 GCA_002862585.1 Flavobacteriales bacterium
ATATTTTGCAACGTGTTTTCTGTAAGAGGTAAACACTTGTAACTTAAAAACATTAGTAAAAAGTTCTGGTTTGCAGATTTCCCTTAAAGATAGTCCTGGTTCATATACCAATTGATTAATTCCAAAATCGTATTTGTATTCGGCTTCTCTCATGAAAGCTTCTAGATTTTTTGAAGAGCCTTCTTCATAACTTTCAAACAGCTCGCGAACGGATGACCAATCGGCTGATAACTCAAGTGTCTTTTGATTTTCAAATATGATTTGAAAGCCTGGATCAAGCTGTATTAACTCAAAGTAGTCGCTTGCTTTTTTATCAAACTGATGAAAAAATTTATCAAACACATCAGCCATCCAATACCAACTCGGACCCATGTCAAAAGTGTAGCCTTCAGCTTGGAATTGACGAGCACGTCCACCTACTTCTTTGTTTTTTTCGAAGACGGTAACGTCATGCCCTTCTTTTGCAAGAAAGGCGGCTGTGCTTAAACCAGAAAACCCACTACCTATTACCGATACTTTTCCCATTTTAGGACTTTATGAATTCATAAAATTCGTTACGTGTTTTATTAGAATCAATAAACTCACCTGTAAGTTTTGAGGTTTTCATTGATGTGCCTTGATGTCCAATACCTCTACATTGTACGCAGTTGTGAGAAGCCTCAATCATCACAGCAACACCTTTATTACTATCAACAATTTTATTGATTGCATCATGTATACGAACCGTTAAGTTTTCTTGAATAGCACCCCTTCTTGCATAGTGCTCTACAATTCTGTTGAGCTTACTTAAACCAATAATTTCTTGATTAATTTGAGGAATATAAGCGATGTGTGCTTTGCCCATAATAGTTTGGTGGTGGTGTGAACACATTGAAATTACTGGAATGTCTCCTTCAAATATTATTCCATCATATTCATAATTAGGAAAGGTTGTAATTTTTGGGAAAGCATTATATCTGCCTGCCCATAAGTCGTTGACATAGGCTTTGGCTACACGCTGAGGAGTTTCTTTTGAGTTGGGGTCATTTTGCCAATCACAGCCTAGTGCTTCTAAAAATTCACCGAACTTAACAGCCGCTTTTTCGATCATCACCTTTTTCTCCGAATCATTGAGTGCTCCTCCGATGTTTACGCCATCGGCAAAGCCAATATTTCTCAACTCAGGATTGATATCTATGATGTGAGCTGTTTCGTTATGTTGTTTTGGATTATCCATAATATTCTACATAATTATTTTCTGTCTCATAAAGTTTCACACTATGTAAATTATTACCTGTGGACTTAATACCTTCCTCGAGCTGCTCATATATCTTTACTGCAATATTTTCAGCGGTAGTGATGCAGTCTTTCATAAAATCTACTTCTAGATTTAAATTTCTGTGGTCCATCTTATTGACTATCTTTTCTTTGATGAGATCACTCAATATTTTTAAGTCAATAACATAACCTGTATCATCATCTACATGACCTTCAACCGTTACAAATAAGACGTAATTGTGCCCATGCCAATTTTTATTTGAGCATTTTCCAAATACTAGTTCATTCTTTTCATCAGTCCAATTTGGATTGAATAAACGGTGAGCTGCATTGAAGCGTTCGCGGCGAATTACTCTTACTTTTTTCATTTTGTATAAATTTCAGAGGTTAAAATTATACAAAAAGTATTAAGTTTGCAAAAAAAAATGAAAGTATTACTTATTGGTTCATCAAGTGACATCGCTCAATACATGATTAAAAATGCCTCAAATGAGCACGATTTTATTGAGTTAACTTCTAATCCAAGTGGCAGTCATCAGTATGAAATAAATGTGCAAGATGAAAGCACTTTTCCTGCTATAGAGGGCGAAATAGACGGTTTAGTTTATTTTCCAGGCTCTATCAATCTTCGTCCGTTTTCGGGACTTAAATTGAGCGATTTTCAAACAGATTATGAAATAAATGTATTAGGATTGATTAAAATTCTGAAACATTTTCAAAAACAATTGGCTCAAAATTCGTCATTGGTTTTTATAAGTACTGTAGCTGCACAAGTTGGAATGCCTTATCATTCTTCGATTTCATTATGTAAGTCAGCTATTGAGGGCTTATGTAGATCTTTAGCTGCGGAATGGTCGCCAAAGGTCAGAGTTAATTGTGTAGCACCTTCTGTTGTGCAAACTAAACTGTCTACTAGACTATTCAGAACAGAATCTCAAGTAGAGCAAATGAACTCACGCCATCCTTTACAGAAAGTTGGTCAGCCCAAAAACATCGCCGATGCTATAGAATTTTTACTGTCTGATAAATCATCTTGGATGACTGGACAAGTTCTTCATGTCGATGGTGGTTTATCAACGATTAAGAAGTAAGGCATGTATAATTTATTTTGGCGATTCAAGTACTACTTATTCGCGTTTACCTTAGTAGTATTTGGATTCTGTCTATATCAATTGACTGATGCTAAGATTTATTTTGATTCGGAAAGAATCATTAATGAATTAGAGGCTACCAATATTGATATTAATGTACTTGATGATAATAATTTAGTCTTCTTTGGGGTGTCTTTTTCTGATACTTTGAACTATCAAGAGATGTTTGAAGTGAATGCTTTTCACAAAGAGTTGAAGTCATCAAAATACGTCAAGAGAGTTTTTAGTATTATCAATGATAGGGAACTTATCAATACGGGCCTGTTTCCTATTTCTAAACGAAAACTGAATTTAAAAAACGATTCTCTCTACACGCTTACCAAACGGAAAATTGTTCAGAATCAGAATAATTTTATATCTCAAGATGGCAGAAAATTACTTTTCCTTATTGAGAATGAAAGTGCAATGAGTAAATCAGATAATCAAGTATTTATTGATTCCCTTTATGCCACTACGCTAACCGATAAGATGGCGGAAGTATACATTAGTGGACGTTCACCAAGTGAATTGTATTTTTCTAAGAAGGTGATTCATGAATTTATTATTCTTACTATTATTAGTGGCTTTCTATGTTTCTTGTTCCTTTTGTTTATTACTCAAAATATCAAGTTAGTATCGCTAACTGTATTCAGTGTCATTGCCAGTATAGTTATAACGCTAGGCATTTCTCAAACTATTTTTGGGGGTATTGAGCTTGTAATGATTATTACCCCTGCAATTTTGTTTATTGTATGCTTGTCTGACATTATGCATTTGACAAACAAACAGGAGAAAAAGAAGCATTCTGTTGATGTTTTTTTTAGGAAGAGAATGAATACAGTTGGAAAGGCAGTTGCTCTTACGTCCATTACTACTGCCATGAGTTTCTTGACTTTTTTAGTGAACGATATTGTTCCCATTCTACGCTTTGGAATAATTACTTCCATAGGAGTTGTTACGACTTTATTCGTTGCCATGCTTGTCTATGCGATAAGCGTAGATAAGAACTTTAACCAATCAAAACCCATTCCATTTTTCGAAATAAATACCAACCGATTTATTGCGTTTTTGAAAAACGGTCAGACTAGTAAAGTGTTTCATTTGTTTATGTTTTTGTTCATTGCATTAGGAGTTTATGGGGTCAGTAATGTCAAAATTGATAACTATTTAACGGACGAAATCAATAAGAAATCTGAAGTTTATCAACAGACTGCTTTTTTTGATACTCATTTTGGTGGGATAAAGCCAATCACTGTTTTTTTAGA
>PKDP01000173.1 GCA_002862585.1 Flavobacteriales bacterium
CGAGGCATACCTTTTGAAGGAAAAAGTATTAACTGAAGACCATATAGCTAGTATTAAGGTAGATATAAAAGCAGATATTAACCAAGCACTTGAAACCGCCTTTGCAGAAGAGGAGATTAGCTCTAGTATTGAGCAAGAGCTAGAAGATGTATTTGTGTCCTACGACTTACAGCCGCAAGCCCCGCAAAGCGATGCTGTTTCTAATATACGCTTGGTAGATGCCATTTCGGACGGACTGAAACAATCCATGCAGCGTTTTCCTAATTCTGTGGTCATGGGGCAAGATATAGCAGAATATGGCGGCGTATTTAAGATTACCGATGGTTTTGTAGAAGAATTTGGAAAGGAAAGGGTACGCAATACCCCCATTTGTGAATCGGCTATTGTGAGTGCCTCTATGGGTTTAGCAATTAACGGTTACAAAGCCATTATGGAAATGCAGTTTGCCGATTTTGCCAGTTCAGGATTTAACCCTATTGTTAACTATCTAGCTAAGGTGTATTACCGTTGGGGACAAGCTGCCGATGTAGTTGTGCGTATGCCAACAGGTGCAGGCGTAGGAGCAGGGCCATTCCATTCCCAATCTAATGAGGCGTGGTTTACCCATACACCAGGGCTAAAGGTTGTTTATCCAGCATTTCCTGCCGATGCTAAGGGCTTGCTAGCGGCATCCATTGAAGACCCTAATCCGGTAATGTTTTTTGAGCATAAAGCACTGTACAGAAGCGTTTATCAAGATGTTCCAGACGATTATTATACACTAGAGTTAGGCAAAGCCAAGCAATTAAAAGAGGGTAAAGAGGTGACCATAATAAGCTATGGTGCTGGTGTGCATTGGGCGTTGGATGTTTTGGAGAATAACCCTGATATTTCAGCCGATTTGATTGACTTAAGAACATTAGTTCCATTAGATACTTTTACGATTTTTGAATCTGTAAAAAAGACTGGTAGGCTTATTATTCTTCATGAAGATTGTGAATTAGGTGGTTATGGTGCTGATATTTCTGCCATTGTAGCTGAGTATTGTTTCGAATATTTAGATGCTCCAATAGTGCGTTCAGCTAGTTTAAATACTGCTGTACCTTTTGCTAAAAAATTAGAAGATAATTTTTTAGCTATTAATAACTTTGAAAAAAAATTAAAAGAGCTTTTGAGTTATTGATATAATTAGTAAATTGCTATATAATTTAATTAAAAAAAATACTTATGAAAAATATTTTAGTTCTTATCCTACCATTTTTGGCTTTAAGTACATTTGCTCAACAATCTTATGAGGATGTTTTAAGACGTGCTGAAGTAATGCCAGTTTTCCAAGAGTGTCAAGAAGAAAGATATGCGGAATCTCCTTATCAATGTTCTATGAAACAGTTATATGGTCATTTTTTGGAATCTGTAGTTGTCGACAATCCAATTGGAAAAAAAACAAAATGTTCTGTAGCTTTAGTGGTTGAGAAAGATGGTTCTGTTTCTAAGGTACAGATAAAAAGAGGTGTTTCCGTGAATATGGACGATGCTGCAGCCAAGAGTGAATTGGAAGAGTCGCTTAATGCTAAGGTATTGGCAAAAGCCAAAGAACTGAGTTTTAAGTCACCAGGCTATCAGAATGGTGAAAAAGTAAGAGTAATGATTCAATTCTCTGCAGAATTGAGTTACTAAATTATTGAATATCAAAAAGCGACTTTTTAGTCGCTTTTTTTTTACCATATTAGCCCATGAATCATCAAAAAACAAATCCAAACTATAATAGGCATAAGCAAGATACTCGCGCCAGCTTTGTTAGAATTGTTATGAAATCCTTAGTCTCATACGTGCAAGCCAAGCTACAGACTAAGGACTAAATTTAATGAGCTATGAAAAAACAAATACTAAAAAAGCGACTTCGGTCGCTTTTTTTATTTCATACCAAATAATTTCTTTTTGCTGATAATTTCACTAACTCCTTCAGGTACACCATCTTGCCAACCGTCTTCTTTCTTCTTGATTTTATGGAGTATATCTCTAGAGAATATCTGCAAGACGTTGTCGTTGAACTTCAAGTCTTTTATCTTTCCATTTTTGAGGAGGTAGTCGTACAAGGGTCTCAATCGGCGATGGATAGGGATGTTTTTGCTGTTTAGCAGTTCGTCATTAGTATCCGCCTGATAAGGGTAGAGGTATATCTTTAAATCTCTGGTAAAGAGAATTCCAAAAGCTTCCAGTATGCCGCCATTGAGGTTGCGGTAATACTTATCGTCAAATATCTCTAAAAGGTTGTTCACCCCAATGATAAGCCCCATACGAGCTTTGGTATAGTTAGAGAAATATTCAATGAGTTTGTAGTACTTTCTGTAATTGGAAATCAGTACGGTATGTCCTAAAGAGCATAAAATATCGGCTCTATCTAGGAAGTCGTTTTCGTCAATATCGCCTTCCATTTTTAGGTTAGAGAGCGTAATCTCAAAGAGTAATTGCACATTTTCTTTGTCCACTCTATTTTCTTCTACGAAGGCTTTGTAGCCATTTTCCATCATGTCCAAATTCACCTTGGTAACTGGGCGAAAGCTCCCTCTGATGGTCAGTATATTTTTCTTGTAAAGTACATCTGAAGGCTGTTGGTTTTTCCCGTCTGGACCAAAGATAACGGCATCGGTCATGCCTTCTTTGACAAGGATTAAACTAAGTAGACGGTTATCTACATTTCTAAAATCAGGACCTTCCATGTGAATCATGTCCATCTCTACATTATCTCTTGTGAGGTTGTCGTACAAGGACTTAATGAAGATCTTTGGTTGGTGGTAGTGGTTAAAACAAGCGTATATGAGGTTAGTACCCATTATACCTATAGTCTCTTGCTGCAATTTTGCATCTGAGTCATTCAGTCTAACGTGAAAAATAACCTCATTAAACTCTTTGTCTGCTGCTGTCTGAAAACGACAACCGATCCATCCATGACCTTTTACCGTTTTGGTGTAGTTAATGGTGGCTAGGGTATTAGCAAATGAAAAGTACTTTTTATCGGGATGTTCTTCTCTGCGGAGGCGGTTTTCTATTAGACCGTACTCTTGCTTTAGAATCTTTTTTAAACGCGATTTAGAAACGTATCTGCCGTCAATCTCCTTGCCGTAGATGGCGTCGCTAAAATCTTTATCGTATGCCGACATGGTTTTGGCAATGGTACCAGAAGCACCACCAGCTCTAAAAAAATGCCTAACGACTTCCTGTCCTGCTCCAATTTCTGCAAATGTTCCGTAGATGGTATTGTCCAGATTTACTTGGAGAGCCTTTTGGGTGGGCGATAGAATAACTGGTTTTGTCATTTTTAAGATTCTTTCAACAAATGTAAAAACTGTATGTTAAATAACAACTATAATAATCTTATTTTTGGTAAAATTTTTGACAAGGATGAAATTAACCTTTTTAGGTACAGGCACTTCTCAAGGTGTGCCGGTTATTGCTTGTGAGTGTACGATCTGTTTATCTAAAGATTCTAAGGATAATCGCCTACGTTGCTCTGTGCTTATCGAAAGCGATACCACATCGGTAGTTATCGATACAGGTCCTGATTTTCGTCAGCAGATGCTGAACAATAAGGTTAAAAAGGTAGATGCTTTGGTCTACACCCAC
>PKDP01000120.1 GCA_002862585.1 Flavobacteriales bacterium
AAATATGCCAATTCCAACTCTTCATTTGTTGCTGTAAATAAAATGGATGTTCATTTTCGCGACGAAGGAGTGCAAACAGATACCATTCCAATTGTACTAATCCACGGCACAGGAGCAAGTTTACATACTTTTAATTCGTGGTCCGATCGTTTAAAAAAATCAAATCGGGTAATCAGAGTGGACCTTCCTGCTTATGGTTTAACTGGTCCATTTCCTGATAAAAATTATACAATGGCCAATTATACCGCTTTCTTAAAAGATTTTTTAACAGCTTTAAACATCAAGCAATGTGTGCTAGCTGGTAATTCATTAGGAGGAGCGATCGCTTGGAATTTTACCTTGGAAGAACCCAGCATGGTAACAAAATTAATTTTAATTAATGCATCGGGATACCCGATAGCTTCCAAGAGTGTGCCCATTGCTTTTAGCTTGGCTACAATTCCTGTAATCAATAAATTACTTACTTTTATAACTCCGCGTTTTTTAGTGAGATCTAGTGTTGAAAATGTATATTTTGACAACTCAAAAGTAACTGATTTAGTAGTTGAACGGTACTTTAATCTAACGCTCAGGGCAGGAAACCGAAAAGCCTTTGTAGATCGACTCAAAATACCAAAAGATACGAGCACTCATAAAAATATAAAAAACATTCAGCAACCAACACTGATACTTTGGGGAGCAGAAGATTTATTAATCCCAGTCGAAAATGCCTATAAATTTCAAAAAGACTTGCCAAATAACACATTAGTTATATTGGAAAACACAGGACATACCCCAATGGAAGAAAGTCCCCTTGAAAGCTTAGCGCCTGTAATTAGTTTTTTAAAAACCGCGCCATAATTTTTCTGCTAACGGCCATATAATTAACTAAAATTATTATTTATACTTTTCAAACCAAGCAATGGTATGTGCTACTTTAGTAATTAAATTGCTAGGTCTGGAGGCAATTCCATGAGAAGCATCAGGAATTTCAACTAAAACGGTGGGTATTTTTCTAAGTTTTAAAGCGTGATACAATTGCTTCGCCTCACTCGGTGGTGTTCGCAAATCATTCATTCCAACCATTACCATGGTTGGAGTTTCTACATTTCCTACCAAAGAAATTGGTGAGAATTTCCAATAGTTTTCAAAATTCTCCCAAGGTTGCCCTGGATACCTAGAATTTGCATACCCATAATAATTATCTGCGGTTAGGGTCTTGCTTATCCAATTCATGACAGGTTTTGCTACAACAGCTGCTTTAAATCGATCAGTTTTTCCAATGATCCAAGCGGTCATTATTCCTCCTGCACTTCCACCGGTAACATACAATCGTTGTTCATCTACATTTCCCTTTTTAATAACAGCGTCCAATCCATCCATGACATCGTGATAATCTTCCCCTGGGTAATTATTGTATAATAAATTACCAAATTCCTCTCCGTAACTCGTACTTCCTCTGGGATTAGGATAAAAAACCATATACCCAGCTGCAGCATATAATTGTATTTCTGCAGAAAAATTAGCGGTATAATTTAATATGGGGCCTCCATGATTTTCAATAATAATTGGATATTGTTTGTTTTTATCATAATCAAAAGGATAAACTATCCAACCCTGAATATCTCTACCATCAATACTTGATGTATACCATATTTCTTCTACCTCACCCAAGGAACGGTAATCTAATAAATCTGCATTTAAGTGAGTTAACACTTTAATTTCTTTTGATCTTAAGGAAGTGGTGGCTAGATCAGCTGGACGGTTAACAGCAGCATAGGTAAAAGCTATTTTTCCTTTATTTGATACCGAAAAACTTCCGCTCGCATAGGGCCTTCCAAGACTAGTCCCCCCTATTTTATCAGTTATTTTTGAAATTTTTCCATTCAAATCCATAAAAGCAAGATTCGTTTTTCCCTTATCTTCAAACAAAATATAAAGCCCTTTACTATCCTTAGACCATACCGCGTTCTTAATACTTCTGTCTAGGTCATTTGTAATTACTCGTTTATTTTCACCATCTCGATCCATAATCGTTAACTGATTTACCTGATAGGTCTGTACTTTATCTTTATACCCTAAATAAGATATAAAGTTCCCATTTGGTGAAACTTTAGGTTGATAATCAGGCCCATTTTGTGATGTATAGGATTTAATTTTTAACGTTTGGGTATTCACTGAATACACTTCAGAATTTCTAAAATCATATTCCCAATTTTCAGTAAGATTTCCCGAAAAGAAAATTTCCGTTCCATTAGGAGCCCAAGATAAAGTTCCTCGATGGTTATGATCGCCTTTTGTTAACTGTCTTGGCGAGCCTCCTTCTGAAGAAATAACAAAAATCTGTGAGAATCCGGGTTTGATGTATCCTTGTCCATCAGCCTCGTGTTTTAAACGGTCTGTAATTCTTGGTGCAGCTGCCCATTTTGCACCTGGTGGTTTTGAAGGCATTTTTGCAATTACTGGTGCTTTAGCATTTACTTTCATTGAAAATGCTAAATGCTTTCCATCGGGAGACCAAGTAATAGAAGAAGGACTATTTTCAAGTTGAGTTAACTTTGCAGTAACTTTCGAATCTAGCCAATACAAATAGATTTCACTTCCATTTTCTGAATTACTTATAAAGGCAATTCGGTCTCCAGTTGGCGACCATGTTGCTTGTCTTTCGTCGGTTTCTTTATGTGTTAGTTTATGATGGTTTTCACCGTCGGATGAAAGCATCCAGAGACTTCCTTTAGAACGGTCTTTCATAATATCAAAGCCTTTTCTTCTATAAATTATAGTAGAGCCATCTGGGGCTATTTGAGGATCCGCAGCAAATTCTAACTGAAAGACATCTAATGAAGTGAAATTAGTTTTTTCTTGAGCCGATGCATTAAAAAAAACTAAAAAAGAAGTTAAAAAAAATACGGTTATTTGAAATAAATTAGACATAATTTAAAATTTAAAAATGGAGTACTATACTTATAATAAATCGATCAATTCTGAAGCCAATTTTAGTTCTTTAAAATTGTAATGCATTACTTCTTCTTCTACTTTTTCATGTTCCCAAGTAGTATGAAACGGAATGTGGATTGCATAAGATCCGATTTCTAAAACTGGAAGAACATCAGATTTTAAGGAATTACCTACCATTAAAAATTGCGAAGGAGTAATGTCTAAGTGAGTTATTAACTTTTGATAATTCTCAGGTTGTTTATCACTCATCACTTCTATGTGATGAAAATATTTTTCCAAACCAGATTTTATCAATTTACGTTCTTGATCTAATAAATCTCCTTTGGTAGCCATTACCAAAAGATACTTTTTTGAAAGTTGCGCTAACGTTGCTTCATCATTAACATTTCCAACTGTGATTTTAAAAACGTCATTGACAGATAATTTATCTATTGCTTCAAAATCTAATTTAGTGCCTTCAGATAAATCTTTTACTTTTTTAGTTAGAGAAGAACCTGATAAGAATTGAGACGCTCTTTGTTTAATACTTCTTTCTAAAATCTCTTCTTCAACAATTTTGTCTTGTTGTACTTCTTCAATTTCAGCTCTTTCAATTGTAATAGATCTTTCATCTTTTTCTATACCATGT
>PKDP01000047.1 GCA_002862585.1 Flavobacteriales bacterium
TGAGGACATTAGCTAAAGGAATGGGCACTCCTTTTTCGTCAGATATTTTACCGCTAACTAATGTTTGGCCAATAATGGATTGGGAAATGAGAATAAAAAGAACTATTAAAATATGAAATTTCATTTATATCTTAGCTTGCTTAATTTTCTTCCCATTCATAAATTATTTCTTTTTGAGTATTGCGATCAAATGTGCTAAGTTTAAATGTCGTTTTCCTGTTTGCTCTTGCATTCATTTGGGCTTCTAGTTTTTTAAATTTTTCGGGGATAATAACAGAAATAAATTCTTTTAAGGGGGTAGCTTCCGATAAATCAGGCAATTGGATAGTAATTGTTTCTGTAAAGTTTATTTTTGATGCTGTTATAAAGATCTCGTTTCTATCATCTTTTACTTCTAATATTAATCCAGGTAAACCTTGCAATTTCCATGGGCCATAAGGAACAGGTATTTCACTCGCAAACCATACAGTATATGTTCTCCCTCTAAAATAGCCAACTGCTTGTTGACATTTAAATTGACCTATTACTTTAAAAGCTTCATTAGATGAGCTTGAAACAAATAAGGAAAAAGAAGAGCTTAAAGAAATTGCTCAAGACCTTACTAAGCGAAAGTCGATAAATTTCACCAATGTTAGAAAAAACAAATCAAATTCTACTTCCAAGAAAAGTAGGATTTATGACTTAGAAAATTTCTCGACTACTTTTTCAAGAAATGAAACTTTTTCTAGAAATTCAAGTCTTAAAGAACGTACTACAGTAACCTCAAAAATGTCTTTGAACTACAGTTACTCTTCCAAACCAAAGAATATAAAGCCTTTCCAAAAAGTAAAGCTATTTAAGAACAAATACTTTGCTTTAATTAGAGATTTTAATTTCTACACTTTACCTAAGTCGATAACTTTTCAAACAGATTTGGATAGGTACTACAACAAAACTCAGTTTAGAAACTTAAACAACCCAGACTTTATTCTATCACCATTTTATAATAAGGCATTTGAGTGGAATAGAAATTATAGTATTAAGTATGATTTAACACGAACTTTGAAAACGGAATTTAAAGTTAGAAATACGGCTAGTATTGATGAGCCTCTTGGTGAGTTAGTAAAGTCTGATCCATACTATTCTGTTAAAAGAGATTCAGTATGGAATAACATCCTAAATTTTGGTCGACCAACCCTATACCATCATTCTATCAACGCCAGTTATAATGTACCACTCTCCAAGTTTCCGTTAACGTCATGGATTAATATGAATACTAAATATACGGCAAACTATGATTGGCTATCGGCACCTCTAAGTATCCAAAGTTTGGGTAATACCATACAAAACAGTAATAATAAGCAGATAAATACAACCTTTAACTTCACTCAGTTATACAATAAAGTACCATTTCTTAAAAAATTAAATAAGCCTAATCCGCGAAGAGCTTCAAGAACTTCTGCAAGAGTAGTGCAGTTGCCAAATGAAGTTCAAGACACGGTAAAAACATCCATAAAGGATGTGATTAATACTTTGCTACGAACGACCATGCTAGTGAGGAATGTTTCTATTTCATACAGACAAAATCAGGGAATAGTAATGCCAGGCTTCACAAAAAAACCTCATTTATTTGGACAAGATTGGGATGCTATGGCACCAGGAATACCATTTGCATTAGGAAGTCAGAATATAGACATTAGGGAGTTAAGTACTCAAGGCGGCTGGCTAACTAACCGAACGGATTTAAACCAATTCTTTAGATTTACCAATAGCGAAACAGTAAACGTAAGAGGTACACTTGAGCCAGCAAAAGGCTTTAGAATAGAGCTTACAGCCAATAGAACCAAAACAAATAATTCTCAAGAAATATTTAGGTATGACGATATGGTGAACGACTATCAATCTTTCAATACGATAGAAAATGGAAGTCATAGTATCTCATTTATTAGTTGGAATACTACTTTTATTCGCGATGCTGAAAACCATTCAAATCAGACCTTTCAAGAATTTAGAAATAATAGAATTACTATTGCCAATAGGCTAGCAAATGAAAATCCTTATGACAATTCAATTGTTGATAGTACGGGCTTTCCATTAGGCTATCAAAGCACCTCACAAGAGGTTTTGATTCCAGCATTTTTAGCGGCTTATGCTGGCAAAAATCCATCCTCTGTTAGGCTAAATAAATTCCCGAATATACCAATGCCAAATTGGAGAATAAATTTTGATGGACTTAGAAATGTCAAATGGATTAAAAAACGCTTGAATAATATCATTCTTAGCCATTCATATCAGTCAACTTATAGTGTTGGTAATTATGTTACAAGTTTAGACTATGAACAAGGTTTTGAAGATTGGCCGAATAAGGTCAATGAAGCAACTTTAAACTACTTTGATAAGTATGAAATTAATCAAGTAACCTTAAGAGAAAGTCTTAACCCATTAATTAAAGTGGATATGACATTCAAAAATAGTTTGATGGCTCGTTTTGAAATCAAAAAAGAAAGAACGCTTAACCTTGGATTGAGTAATAATCAACTTACAGAAAGAGCATCTAACGAATTAATTATTGGAACGGGCTATAGAATTAAAGAGTTAGCATTTAATGTAAAGGCTGCAGGAAGGACTAAAAAAATCAGCTCTGACCTAGATTTAAAGCTAGACTTTTCTATACGTTCAAATAAAGTAGTCATCAGAAAAATTGAAGAAAATTTAGAGGAAATAACTGGAGGAAATAGCGTCTTATCTATGAAATTCACTGCTGATTATGTGGTGAGTAGTCGATTTAATTTACGCCTATTCTTCGACAAAGTAATGACGAATCCATATGTATCAAATAGCTTTCCATCTGCCGTTACAAATGGAGGATTTAGTGTGAGATTTACCTTAGCACAATAGAAAAACTATACAACAAATTGTTGTATTTTTGCACCAATAAAATTTTAAAAACATGAATATTCCAGCTGAATTAAAGTATACTAAAGATCACGAATGGGTAAGAATCGAAGGTGATGAAGTGGTAGTAGGAATCACGGATTTCGCTCAAAGCGAATTGGGTGATATCGTTTTCGTCGAAATTGAAACGGAAGGTGAAACTATTGATAAAGAAGAAGTTTTTGGAACAGTAGAAGCTGTAAAAACCGTATCGGATTTATTCATGCCGCTTTCTGGGGAAATATTGACCTTTAACCCTGACTTGGAAGACGCTCCAGAAACCGTAAACTCTGACCCTTATGGTGCAGGCTGGATGATTCGTATAAAGCTTTCTGACACTTCAGAATTAGATGGTTTGTTATCTGCTGACGATTACAATGATTTGATTCATTAATGCGTTACACTTTCGCTATATCATGGTTAGTGTTAATAGCGATACTACACGCGCTTCCTGTTGACGATATATCAAAATTTGATTTTTTGGATGGGCTACATATCGATAAGTTAGCTCATGCCTCGATGTTTATGATTGCTTTTGTCTTATTAGCTTATGCTGATAAAAGGCAATATAATCTAACCTCATTCCGTTATATGATATTATTCTTAGCCATGTACGGTCTTGCTTTAGAATATTCTCA
>PKDP01000124.1 GCA_002862585.1 Flavobacteriales bacterium
TTTCGAGTTTTGAATCAAGAATAACAGTGGTAGGCCAGTAATACCCTCCTTTATATGGTTCTACTAATTCAGCAAAAAGATTGTGTCTCCATGTAGATTTAGGATCTTCTTCAATAGAAGCATCGTTAACATATGTTACACCTTTAAACGTAATGGGTTCTTTGGTTTTTCCATCAAGCAATACGGCATAATAATTATCGTTTATCATTTTAATAACCTCTGAATCTACTAGAGTTGTTTCCTTCATTTCTTTACAGTAAGGACATCCTTTTTTAGTGAATAAGAAAATGACTTTTCGAGGTTCTTTTTGTACTCTTTTCTCAAGTTCTTCTAAAGACATCCAGTTAATTGAAGAATAAAGATTATTTGCTTTGATAACTTGTTTAAGTTTGGTCTTGTTCTTTTTTGGTTTGCTTTCATTTTCGTTACATGAAATTACAGCAAAAGGCAAGATTATGACCATAAAAGTGGTGATTATTTGTTTCATTTTTTAGTCGTTAACATTTTGTTTGCATTGGCAATCCAGGGTGTAGGTCCACCCGCTATATAGCCTGTTTTTCCTAGAGCAGTGATTTGAGTTTTTCCATCAGTAATGCCTACTGAGAACATGTGTAGAGTAGGATAGCCTCTGACTTTAAAGAACTGTTGAAGCTCTCTGTTTTGCTTTTTTATTTCCTCAGATTGCTCGGTTCTTCTAGGATAATCAAGCTCAAGTAGAATTACATTTTCTTTAGCCCATTTTTTAAAAGAGGGTGTGTCAAATACTTCTCGTTTAAGCTTAATGCACCATCCACACCAATCGCTTCCAGTAAAGTTAGCTAAAATTGGCTTATTGGTCTTCATTGATAATTTGGCAGCTTCATCAAAGTTTACATACCAACCATCATTTTTTTCTTGTGCTGAAAGTGAAAGTGTGCAGAATAAAAAACTGCAAATAATAAATATATTTTTCATTTTTCTAGTTTTTAGTGAACGCCGTACATCCATTTTTTAAGTATTGGTGATATTATAAACGATAAAATAGCCATTCCTATTGCCACAACACCTACTTGTGTGAACACGGAAGTATAAATCAATAGAGATTGAATACTTTCCACACTAGATTCTGTAAAGCCACCAGTAAAGCCTGTAACTTTTTCAATAATTGTAGTCATAAATCCAGGTTCAGGAGCAATACCAGCTTCATTGCTTGTAGTAAGCTTTGCTATACCACCTGATATATAATGTGCATACGAAGATGAAAGGAAGTATACTCCCATCATAAATGCTGTCATACTTTTTGGAGAAAGCTCAGTTACTTTAGACAAGCCAATTGGTGATATAAATAACTCACCTGTCGTCAATAATAGATAACCAATCATTAAGAACATAAATGGAGTACGACCATCAGCGTCCATGAATTGAGCACTCATCGCAAATACAATAAAGCCAAGACCTAATTGTAAGATACCTAATGCAAATTTAACAGGTGTGATAGGGTTACGTTGTGTTTTTGATAAGTATACCCACATTAATGAAAATGGAATAGCTAAGAATATTATATAGCCTGGATTAATGGCATTTGTTTGTGATGCGTTCAGAAGAGTTAGATTAACGTTTCTTTCTGCAAATAAAGTGATTGCTGTACCAGCTAATTCAAAGAATGACCAGAAGACAGTGATAAGTAAGGTGAGTACTAATACACTAACTAACCTGAATACTTCCATTCTAGAAAGCTCCATCATTTTTTTAATAATTATTCCTAAAATAACTATTCCTAAAATAGTTAGTATTGAAGAGTGAAGTTGTAAACCATCTAAAACCTCAAGAGCATTATTTTTAACAAGAAAAGCTGAAATAGGAACCATCAGTAAGGCTACAACATAGAAGAAGTAATCTGTTCTTAGTCCGTACATTTTCTTTTCTTGGTATTCTACAGGTTGCTCTCCATTATCTCCAAATACTCCAGCACTCATTCCGCGCATGAATACAACAAGTCCGGCCAACATACCTACACCAGCTGCTCCAAATCCTGCGTGCCATCCGTATTCGTAACCTAACCAACCGCAAGCTAATGGAGCAAGAAAAGCTCCAGCATTAATACCCATATAAAAAATAGTAAACCCAGAATCTCTTCTTGAATCACCCTCAGGGTATAATCGTCCTACCATCGTTGAGATGTTTGGTTTAAAGAATCCGTTACCTACAATTAGTAAGGCAAGAGCAGCGTAGAAAAAGAAATTATTTACACTTGTTGCATTCATTCCTAAAACATCAGAATCAAAATAAAAAGCCATAAAGAAATGCCCTAGTGCCATAAGTATTCCACCAAGCATTATAGATTTTCTGAAGCCAATAAATTTATCGGCAATCATACCGCCTAGTACAGGAGTAGCGTAAACTAATGATCCATAAGCGGCAAAAATTCCAAAGGAAACTTCTTCTCTGTAAGCTTCATCAGTGATATATGTGAAAAACTCATTTACCATATATAAGGTAAGAAGAGCACGCATTCCATAGTACGAGAATCGCTCCCATAATTCTGCAAAGAAGAGATAAAATAATCCTCTTGGATGTCCGAAAATTTCTTGATTTTGTTGACTCATTATTTTTTTGATATTGATTATTGAAAATTGACTTCGAATATAACAATTTATGTTTATAAATTATCTTCAATAAAATTCGTCATTTTTTTATAAAGATGAAGTCTAGTATTCCCACCGTATATACCGTGATTTTTATCAGGATAAATGAATAAATCAAATTGTTTGTTGGCTTTTACTAAAGCAGAAATCATTTCATACGTATTTTGAACATGTACATTGTCATCTGCTGAACCATGAATTAAAAGGTATTTACCCCTTAATTTTTCAACATGATTTATGGGAGAGTTTTCGTCATAGCCCTCAGGATTTTCTTGTGGTGTTCGCATATACCTTTCTGTGTAAATATTGTCATAGTACCTCCAATTTGTAACTGGAGCAACAGCTATTGCCATTTTAAAATAGTCTGCTCCTTTAGTGATAGCTAAAGAAGAAAGATAACCGCCATAGCTCCAACCTTGAATTCCTATTCTGTTTTTATCAACATAATTCAAGCCAGCCAAGTATTTATTTGCTTCAATTTGGTCTATAGTTTCATATTTCCCTAACTGTTGGTAGGTAAGTTTTTTAAATTCTGCACCTCTACCACCAGTACCTCTATTGTCTATACATGCTACGATATATCCTTTTTGTGCTAAATGTTGATACCAGAAATAATTGAACCATCCCCATGAATTTAACACTTGTTGAGAGCCAGGGCCTCCATAAAGAAACATAAAAACAGGGTATTTTTTTGACGCATCAAAATCAGATGGTTTTATCATCCAGCCATTGAGTTCAATGTCTTCTGAGGTTTTGAAGCTAAAAAACTCTTTGTCAGATAAGTTAAATTCACTCATAGTAGTAATGAGTTCAGCATTATCTTCCAAGACTCTAATTTTCTTTCCATTGCTATTGTGAAGGCTAATATAGGCTGGGGT
>PKDP01000025.1 GCA_002862585.1 Flavobacteriales bacterium
ATGCTCTAAAAGACCTTCTCTTTTCTCTTTGTCTTCATAGAAAAACTGAAAAAGTACCATTATTTCGCCTGTACTAGTCATCCTTAGGGTTAAGGCTCTTAGAAAACCTTCTTTGTCAGCAATGTCAAAAAAATCTAATTCGTGAGCGATAGCATAATCTCTAGCGGCCTTACGAATAGCGTTAGAGGGTTCTGCTTGTAAATGGCATTCGTTGAGGTTTATGACTTTATCCCAAAAACCTGCTACTCTAAAGCCTGCACCATTACGGTCAGTTATTTCTTTTCCTTCAGCACTTTCTTCCTCGGTTATCCAACGTCTATTGGTAAATGCAAAATCCATTTTATTGCGGTAGCGAAACTCATTTTCGCACTTTAAAATTGGAGAGACTTCAGGTAATTCAATGCCACCAATTCTACTGAGCGTATCAACAACTTCTTTTTGCTTGTAATCTACTTGGTGTTCGTAGTCCATAAACTGCCATTTGCAACCACCACAAAGTCCAAAGTGTACACATTTTGGCTCTCTTCTTTTTTCTGAATACGAATGGAATTTAACAGGTTTTCCTTCCAAAAAAGACCTTCGTTTTTTATGTACTAGTACATCACAAACATCGCCAGGTACAGCACCTTCCACAAAAAGGACTAGTCCATTTTCTAGTCGGCTTATGGATTTACCTTTAGCTCCAGCGTCAGCAACAAGTACATTTTCTAAGAGTATCTTTTTCTTTTTTCTTCCCATCGCACAAATATAGAATATTAAAACAGTGATTTATTCTGCAACCAAATACATTTTTTTAAATTTGTAGCTCAAAATTTAAGATATGTACACTTCACAAGAAATGATAGAAATAGAAGAAAAATACGGGGCTCACAATTACCACCCATTGCCCGTTGTCCTCTCAAAAGGTGAGGGTGTTCATGTTTGGGATATTGAGGGAAAACAATATTTTGATTTTTTGTCAGCCTATTCTGCAGTGAACCAAGGGCATTGTCATCCTAAAATTATCAAGGCACTTACCGATCAAGCAACAACCTTAACGTTGACATCAAGAGCTTTCCATAACGATATACTAGGTCAGTACGAAAAGTTCATTACAGATTTGTTTGGATACGACAAAGTACTGCCAATGAATACTGGAGTTGAAGGTGGTGAAACTGCAAATAAATTAGCTCGAAAATGGGGGTACATGAAAAAAGATATTGCTGACAATAAGGCTAGAATAATATTTGCTAAAGGTAATTTTTGGGGGCGTACATTAGCGGCTATTTCAAGTTCTGATGACCCAACTTCTTACGAAGGTTTCGGTCCTTATATGCCAGGTTATGATTTAATCCCTTACAATAATTTAGAGGCTTTAGAAACCGAATTGAGAGACCCAAATGTATGTGCTTTTATGGTAGAACCTATTCAAGGTGAAGCTGGAGTAGTTGTTCCCGACAAAGGATATTTGGCTGGAGTAAGAGCTTTATGTACCAAGTACAACGTTTTATTCATTGCTGATGAAGTACAAACGGGTATAGCTCGAACTGGTAAAATGTTAGCATGTGATTTTGAAGATGCTCGTCCTGATATTTTAATTTTGGGAAAAGCTCTTTCTGGAGGTGTGCTGCCCGTTTCTGCAGTCTTAGCAGATGATGAAATTATGTTGTGTATAAAGCCTGGTGAACATGGTTCCACTTTTGGTGGTAACCCATTGGCTTGTAAAGTAGCTCAAGCTGCTTTGGAGGTGGTAGTTGACGAGAAGTTGGCACACAATGCTGAAGTTCTTGGTCAATTATTTAGAGATGAGCTAAACCAACGTTTAGGACATCTGAATATCGTTAATTTAATCAGAGGTAAGGGTCTTTTAAATGCTATTGTCATTAATGATTCGGAAGATAGTTCAACCGCTTGGGATATGTGTATGGCGCTCAGAGATAATGGACTTTTAGCTAAGCCAACGCACGGAAATATTATTCGATTTGCGCCACCTTTAGTAATTACAAAAGAAGAATTATTAGAATGTGTAGGCATCATTGAAAACACCTTGGTTTCATTTGAAAAATAATTTTTGTAAATTTACAATATGAATAGAGTAACAAAAGCCCTTAATATAGTGATTTGCCTACTAGTGCTTATCACTAGTATCGGCATACCTGTTGTTCTCAATCATATTCATAATCCTTCGGTTGCATCTGAGCAAATAGATGAAACACAAGAGGTGTTTTGTGAAGAGGCTTTAATGTGTTGTAGTACTGAAGAAGAACCTTTACTAACCGAATCTCTTAAAACTTGCGATTGTAATTTATTAGCCTCATGCTGCTGTTGCTTTTTAGAATTAGAGCTAGTCGCGTTTTCATTTGATATACCACTAAGTGTGCCGGTTACAACTCCCTCTTTTGTAGAAGCTTATTCTACAGAACTGAGTTGTATTAAAAATTTAAGCGGAAACTCAACTTTTTCAATTAAAAGTCTTGAGTTACCACCACCCAAACCCTATTCTCAACAACTTTCTTTATTCCAAGTATTAGTTTCTCTGGCTTTTATCGATAAAGAGGTGTTATCATCACTAATGAAACCGACTTCATAATTCCCTTCCTTTTCATTTACTTTGAAATCTGCAAAATGATGAATTCCAGGGAAAATTGTTCCTCCTGCAAGAGAGTTTAATTTAGAAGATGTGTCTCTTCTCGGAATATAAACTCCTTCTTTTAGTTTTCCATTTTCTGTCCAATTGACTGCAATTCGGTGTGCTCCATTTTCTGATGAAATTCCAATTTGCTTTGGAAATCCTTTTGGTCTAATTTCTTTTAATGATGAATGTTCTCTATATAATAATTTAGTATATGGAGGTACTTCTAATATTTCTTTTATTTTAGTTTCAAAATATTCTTTATATTTTATATTTGAAAACCATAGTTCAACACGATACATTATTTTAAAATCTATTGTGTTGTCAACTATTCTAACTCCATTTAAAATCTCTGAATGATCAAAATCTTCACCTACTATTTTAACTGTTAAAA
Source organism: Flavobacteriales bacterium (assembly GCA_002862585.1). Taxonomy (GTDB): domain Bacteria; phylum Bacteroidota; class Bacteroidia; order Flavobacteriales; family UBA7312. The sequence goes on from PKDP01000025.1 coordinate 3,006, forward strand.
TTTTCCAAAGATAATTTAATTGATCAAAATCTTTATATTTTCTAATACTCCATTCAAATCCTTTTACATTAGTTGGATCTTCCCATGTAGGATAACTATGTTTTCTAAATAAACTAATTGCTCCTGGTATTTCACCTGTTCTTTTTAAAGTTTTTTTATAATTATATGGTTCTGAAAACATATCAGTGGGTTTAGGTATATTATTAAAAGTTCTCCAAAAATACTCAATATTATCAAATTCAATTAGTTTTGTTGTATTATCAGAATAATTTTTATTAGAGTTTTTTGCATGAAAATAAACACACCATGTATCATTTAAAGGATAATCCATAATACTGATATTAAAATTATACTTATGAATTTATATAATCTTTATATAATTTAAAAAAAATTATATTTATACTATATAATATTATGACAAAATCTGATTGTGCAAAAGGTAAAGTTAGA
>PKDP01000039.1 GCA_002862585.1 Flavobacteriales bacterium
ATTTCGAATTTCAAATTAAGAAAAGGAATGCCGATTGGAACAAAAGTTACGTTAAGAGGTGATAAAATGTATGATTTCCTAGACCGTCTTCTCGCTGTTTCTTTGCCAAGGACGAGAGACTTTAGGGGAATTAATCCAAAAGGGTTTGATGGAAGAGGAAACTTCAATCTCGGTGTAAAAGAGCACATTATTTTTCCAGAAATTGATATTGACAAGGTCAATAGAATCCTTGGAATGGATATCACTTTTGTTACTAGCGCAGAAAATGACGAGGAAGGGAAAGCTTTATTAGACGAATTTGGATTTCCATTTATAAAAAAATAAGAAATGGCTAAAGAATCAATGAAAGCGCGTGAGCGCAAAAGAGAAAGGTTGGCAGCACGTTACGAAGCGAAGCGTGAGGAGCTCACTAAGATTTTAAAATCAACAGATGCATCAGAAGAAATTCAAAATGCGAAATGGGATGCAATGATGCAATTGCAAAAGCTTCCTGCAAATTCCTCAAAAGTGAGAAAGCACAACCGGTGTGGATTGACTGGAAGACCAAGAGGATATATGCGTCAGTTTGGTATTTCTAGGGTGACTTTTAGAGAAATGGCTTTATCTGGTAAAATACCAGGTGTCAAAAAAGCAAGTTGGTAATTAATTAATAAGAAAGAAAATGAATACAGATCCAATAGCTGACTTTTTAACTCGCGTTAGAAACGCAAGTTCAGCAGGTTTGAAAATTGTTGAGATTCCAGGTTCAAACGTCAAAAGAGCTATGACCGAAATTTTGTTCGATCAAGGTTTTATTTTGAATTTTAAATTTGAAGAAGACAACAAACAAGGTATTATCAAAATTGCATTGAAATACAACGATTCAACGAAAGTTCCTGCAATCACGAAAATTCAAAGAGCATCACGTCCAGGTTTGAGAAAGTACGCAGCCTCGAATTCAATGCCAAGAGTATTAAATGGTTTAGGAATATCAATTGTTTCTACCTCAAAAGGCGTTGTGACGGGTAAGCAAGCAACTCACATGAATGTAGGTGGCGAAGTACTTTGTTACATATATTAAAAAAAAAGAAAAATGTCAAGAATAGGAAACGCAACCATTACAATACCTGAAGGAGTTGAGATATCTCAAGCAAACGGAGCGGTTACTGTTAAAGGTAAAAAAGGTGAGCTGACTCAAGAAATAGACGAAGCAATCACAATGAAGGTTGAAGAAAAGACAATAAGCTTTACAAGATCTTCAAATGCTCCAGAACATAGAGCGAAGCACGGGCTTTACAGAGCACTCTTAAACAATATGATTATCGGAGTGTCTGAAGGATGGAAAAAAGAACTTCAAGTAATTGGTGTAGGTTACAGAGCTGTTGCGAAAGGCCAATTATTAGAGCTTGCTCTTGGATATAGTCACGCTATAATTTTAGAAATCCCTTCCGAAATTAAATTATCCACAATATCTGAAAAAGGTAAAGCGCCAATAGTTACACTCGAGTCACACGACAAACAACTTGTCGGACAGGTAGCTGCAAAAATCAGATCCCTAAGAAAACCAGAGCCCTACAAAGGTAAAGGAGTGCGTTACATGGGAGAAGAAGTAAGAAGAAAAGCAGGTAAGGCTGCCGCTAAGAAATAATTTTAAGATTAAAGAAATGGCAAATAGAAAAGTTCTAAGAAGAGCAAAAATCAAAAGAAGAATTCGAAAAAAAGTATTCGGTACTTCATCGATTCCAAGATTATCAGTTTTCAGAAGTAACAAGCAAATATACGCGCAACTTATAGATGATCTTACTGGTAAAACTATCGCCTCGTCAGGATCATTGAAGAATGACGACGCTAGCAAAGGAAGCAAAACTACTCAAGCGACAGTAGTCGGAAAGGGAATTGCTGAAAAAGCAAAAAAGTCAGGTATAGAAACAGTAGTTTTCGATAGAAACGGTTACCTCTACCACGGAAGAGTTAAATCATTAGCTGAATCAGCTAGAGAAGGAGGATTAAAATTTTAAATTATGGCAGCGCAAATTATGAACCGCGTGAAAGCGGCAGATATTGAACTTAAAGACAAACTTGTTGCAATCAACAGGGTGACTAAAGTTACTAAAGGTGGTAGAACTTTTAGCTTTTCGGCAATAGTCGTTGTTGGAGACGAGAACGGTATTGTTGGTCATGGTCTTGGAAAAGCAAAAGAGGTTGTTGAGGCCATAACCAAAGGAATCGACGATGCAAAAAAGAACCTTATAAAGGTTCCGATTGCAAGAGGTACTGTGCCTCACACCCAAAAAGGTAAATTCGGTGGTGCAAGAGTCCTACTAAAGCCTGCTTCTGATGGTACTGGAGTTATTGCAGGTGGTGCAATGCGTGCAGTTCTTGAAAGTGTTGGTATATCAAATGTACTCGCAAAGTCGCAAGGATCTTCTAACCCTCACAATGTTGTAAAAGCTACAATTGATGCGCTTGCTCAAATGAGAGACGCAGTAGCGGTAGCAAAACAAAGAGGGATTGAATTAGAGAAAATTTTTAACGGTTAATTCTACAAAACAATGAGCACGATCAGAATAAAGCAAACAAGAAGCGCAATTAATAGACCTGCAAATCAAAAAGCAACAATCAAGGCCTTAGGTTTTAGAAAATTAAACCAAGAAATTGAAAAAGAGGCGACACCTCAAATTTTAGGGATGATTAACAAGATTAAACACCTTGTTGAAATAATTGAAAAATAAACAGAAATGAGTTTAAATAATCTTACACCAGCTAAAGGATCTGTCAAAAAAGTAAAACGAATTGCTCGTGGACAGGGAAGTGGATATGGAGGTACCTCAACAAGAGGTCACAAAGGAGCGAAGTCTAGATCAGGTTACAAAACTAAGATTGGTTTTGAAGGTGGTCAAATGCCTTTACAGAGACGTGTTCCTAAATTCGGATTCAAAAATATTAATCGCGTTGAATATAAGGCGGTGAATATTGCAAGTCTTGAAATGCTTGCTACTGAAAAAGGTATTACAACGTTTACGATTGAAACATTCCTAGAAAATGGTTTGACTTCAAGTACTGATCTCGTAAAAGTTTTGGGAAGAGGTGAGTTAAAATCGAAAATCACCGTAAGTGCACACGGATTTTCAAAAGCCGCAATTGAAGCAATAGAAGCTCAAGGTGGTGTATGTACAAAAATCTAACTACCTTTGCCAACTTTTGAAACATGAAGAGATTTATACAAAATATTAAGAATATATGGAAGGTTGAGGAGCTTCGTGCCCGAATACTTCTAACATTGGGTTTAATTCTAGTTTATAGAATAGGATCTTTTGTAGTGCTACCCGGTGTAAATTATGCTGCTTTGGTTCAAGGTTCTAGTGATCAAAATAACACCCTAGAGAACTTACTATCTTTATTTTCAGGTGGTGGTTTTACAAATGCTTC
>PKDP01000164.1 GCA_002862585.1 Flavobacteriales bacterium
AAGCTTTTCATTTTAAAGGCGGACAAGGAGCAAAAACAGGAACTGGAGGCCATTTATCTGGAAACAAAGTGGTTGGAAAAATCGCTCAGGTACGAAACCTTAAAGAGGGGACTCCTGCCGTGTCACCTCCTACTTTTGATGATTTAAATGAAGTAGAGGATTACAAAAAATTTGCAAATAAAGTACGAGAAATAACTGGTGGAATTCCGATTGGTTTTAAACTATCTGCTAATCACATTGAAGAAGATATTCAATTTGCATTAGATGCAAGTGCTGATTATATCATTCTAGATGGTAGAGGTGGCGGAACAGGAGCAGCCCCGATAATTTTTAGAAATAATATTTCAGTACCTACTATTCCCGCTTTGGCTAGAGCAAGACATTATTTAGACAAAGTAGGTAGAAAAGATGTTAACTTAATTATCACTGGTGGCATTCGAGTTCCTGACGATTTCATTAAAGCAATGGCTTTAGGTGCTGATGGAGTTGCAGTTTCGAACTCCGCACTACAATCTATAGGTTGTGTAGCAGCAAGAATGTGTAATACAAATAATTGTCCTGCTGGAGTTGCTACGCAGAAGCCAGAATTAAGAAAATTATTGAACATTGATAAATCGGCAAATCAACTGTTCAATTTCTTTTCTGCTTCAACTGAACTGATGAAAGTTATGGCAAGAGCATGTGGACATAATCACCTGAATAAATTCAATCCGAATGATATTACTACTTGGAAAAAAGACATGGCAGACTTGACAGGTATAAAGTTCGCTGGATTGAAATAAAACGACTCGCCATTACTGTTTAAAAGTTATGTTGATACCTTTTTTATAGATCTTTACATAACGACTTATTTTTTGTAATAACTTCTATAAGTTGAATTGTCTACTCTAAATCTAAAGTTATAAAACTAACGTTCTACATTTTAAAATAGTTATCTACTATAAAAATAAAACAGTTATACTTTAATAAAGTGTAGCCTTTTTATTTATCTACTGAATTAGACCATTTCTCTATGGCTTGAAATACTTCGCATAGCCCCTTTGATTTTTCGGTCAGTGAATATTCTACCCTCGGAGGGATCTCTTCATATTGTTTTCTTAAAATCAAACCATCTTTCTCAAGGGATTTTAGCTGCTCAGTAAGAACTTTTCTTGAAATTCCATCAACGATTTGATGAATTTTTCCAAATCTTAATTTTTCATTTTTTCTAATCGCATTGATGATAGGCAACTTCCATTTACCTCCAACCTGTTGAGTAAAATTTAATACAGTGCATTTTGGGTTTTTCATATTTTACATGTTACGTCAGAGTAACTACTTTTAATTGGTTACCAAAAGGTAACTTGTTTCATAAAGTAACCAAATATATTAGATTTGGTTCAAAATAAAAAATTTAGAATATTATGAAAAATGAAAAACCTAAATGCGCCTGCGGAAATACATCTGATCCAAATGGATATTGTGATGGATCACATTTAATTAAATCAAAAAACAATTAAGATTCTATTCCATTTCTAGATACTCAAACACTTCAACAAACCCTAGTTTTAGATCCGATAATTCGATGATTCTGTCTACTAAAGACGACTCATCGGTATTTTTTATCGGTGAGTCTTTTTTTTGACCCCTTGCATCCGTTATAAACACTGATTTTTAGGGCAATTTACTTTCAATAAAATGAAGTTCTTCAATGGTTATTTCCTAATTACTCATAGCTGACTTGTACAAGAAGCGTAGCGAGGTATGAGTTATGATTTATTATATATTGTTGTAGCTAGTTTTTATTTATCAGTTAATAGTTTATCAATGGCATAATATCCAGATAATATAGCTCCTGGCACACCCATTTGCTGATATGTGTCATAAATTTCACCAGCAAAATAAATCTTGTTACCTAGAGGCTGATTAATAACTTTAAGGTTGGACCTTTTTTCATTTATGGCTTGTGTCCAAGTGCCTTGAGTATATTCGTATTGTCCCCAATTTTCTAGAATATATTCTCCAGAGTAAAATGTGGAGGCTTTTCCATCAAACATTTCATCCAATTCTTCAAGTAAGCTAGAGATAATTTCCTGTTCAGATTTAAGATTATAGTACTTTTGAGTTTCATTTCCTGTACAAAGAAACCCTAACACATTGGATTGCGAATCCTTTTTAAAGGCGATATCGTAAAATCCTTTTTCGCCATTTTCCACTTTACAAGTAATAGCATCCGGGTAAAATTTTTCAGAGAAATTCATGGCCACTTTAAATCCAGGGAGGAAAGTGATAGTTTCAATAGCTTTCTTCTTTTCTTCATTCATTTTTGGTGTAAAAGTGATCATGTTAGATTTCAGAACTCCAATAGAAACAGTTACTAAAACGCGGTTTGCTTCATAAGTTTTTCCATTTGTAGTTTTAACAATGACATTATTGCCTGAATAGTCAATTGCATTAACAGGAGAATTGAATTGAATTTTGTGCTTTACATTTTTAGCAATATTCTCATTAATGAAATCGTACCAAGTTGAATTTTTAAATTTAGACTCTGGCAAGAAATTATACATAAAGTTATTTTGCCAATGTGGATCGACCTTGTATTCTTTACCATCCCAGCTTGCTGTGCTGTCCAAATGGTAAGGGATTAGTTCTTCATCTATTTCTTTCCCTAGTTTTCCTTTCAATTTGTTCAAAGTAATCGGAGCACTATGAAGCCACTCAGCTCCAATGTCTACAGGGAAATCCGCTAATGTTGTGTCTTTTTTTAACCTTCCACCATATCTATTGGTTGCCTCTAAAATTAGATAATCAATGTTGTTCTGTTCTAATACCTTGGCTGCTGCCAACCCTGATGCTCCAGCCCCTACAATGATTATCTTTCCATCATAATTGTATGTTTTATGTAATGCAGTTTCTTTAGGGAGTTTGTTTTTAGCTCTTGCGGCCCATTTAAAACATCCAGTTAAACAGAAACTTAAAGTACTAATAATGAGTAGAAGTAATACACTGCGAATTTTCATAAATAAATATTAATTGTTTGATATTATTCGCAAATGTCATTATGTTTCAGCAGGTTTCATTTGACAAATGTCACAAAACTATCTCTTAGCTCTCATTCTACTCAGGGTTTCTCTGCTTACTCCAAGAAAAGAGGCAATATCGGTTAGAGAAACTCTTTGTAATATTTCTGGAGTGCCTTTTATCAATGCCTTGTACCTTTCGTGACTATTCAAAAATTGTAGTTGGTAAAGCCTTTTTTCAAGAAATGTTGCGTGTTCTTCCCAAAGGTTGGTTAGTAGATGACTTATCGACAAATAAGTTTGTGTCAGTTCATTTATTTTTTGAGTATTAAAT
>PKDP01000088.1 GCA_002862585.1 Flavobacteriales bacterium
CTGCATATCCTGCACCTTCTCCGCATGGATAAAGATTTTTAATTTGAATATGTTGCAGTGTTTCCCTATCTCTTGGAATATTAACTGGTGAAGAGGTTCGGCTTTCCACGCCAATAATATTGGCTTCGTTGGTTAGGTATCCATTCATCTTTTTGCCGAATACTTTAAAGCTTTCTGAAAGATGAGATGATATTGATTGTGGTAAAATTTCATGCAGAGGAAGAGAATGCATACCAGGTTGGTAAGAGGTGGTGTTTAGCTTAGAGGATGTTTTTTTATTTACAAAATCTACCATTCTTTGTGCTGGAGCTACTTGTAATTCTGGTGTTAGCTGACACATGCTTTTTTCAACTGACATTTGGTAGTGAAGTCCTCTAAGTTCGCCAAATTTTTCAAATGGTAAAAGATCTTCCTCCTTTACTTCAACGACAATTCCTGAGTTTGAAAACACTGAATTTCTTTTGGATGGAGACATACCGTTAACTACAATTTCACCACTATTTGTTGCGGCTGGTACAATAAACCCACCAGGACACATACAAAATGAATAAACGCCTCGGTCTTTTACCTGAGTAACTAATTTGTATGCTGCTGCTGGAAGATACGGGCCTCGCTCTTTGCATGAATATTGAATACTGTCTATGAGTTCTTGTGGGTGTTCAATCCTTACACCCATAGAAAATGGTTTATACTTAATAGCAATTTTATTGTTGTGCAATAGAGTATAAACATCTCTAGCTGAATGCCCTGTGGCTAGAATGGTATTTTTAGCAAGTATTTTATCGCCCTTTTCATTGATAACACCATCAACTTTAGAGTTTGAGATAATTAAATCAACAACTTTTGTATTAAAGTGGATTTCTCCTCCATTACTTTCAATGGTATCTCTGATATTAGCTATAATTTTCGGTAACTTATTTGTGCCAATGTGTGGTTGCGCATCTATCAAGATATCTTCTTTGGCACCGTGGTAAACTAATGTTTCAAGTACCTCTAATACAGACCCTCTTTTTTTAGAACGTGTATATAATTTCCCGTCAGAATAAGTGCCTGCTCCACCTTCACCAAAGCAATAGTTCGAATCATTATTTACAATATGATTTTTATTGATGGCAGCAATGTCGCGTCTTCGCTGTCTTACATCTTTTCCCCTTTCAAGAATGATTGGTTTTTTGCCTTGCTCAAGTAGTTTAAGAGCAGCAAATATACCGGCAGGACCTGAGCCAATAATTATTACTTCTTCTTTATTCTCTACGTTTAGGTAGTTTCTTTGAATACTATTATCTGTTTGTGTATCATCGAAAAATTGAATTTGCATTCGAATTTTTACATTTCTACTTCTAGCATCGATAGATTTTTTTACAATTTTCCAGTAGTCTTGGGAAATAGAAAGTTTATTTTTCTCTTTTTCAACTGTTTTGGACACAGTATCTATGTCAGAGGCTTGTTCTGGTGTGAAGGTTAAGTTTATGAATTCTGACATTTATAGTGTATTATTCAAATGTAAATGATACTGTAAAGCCTCTCGTTTTCATACTTTTTATAGAGCTACTGTAGATGCTATCGTCATCTACTAGCACATTAGGCAGTCCAAAATTAGCCTTTAATTCCGGAGAAAACTTAAAATAGGGAAGATAAAAATCGAAACCTAGACCAATCTCATATGAAAAGTCATTCTTTTTAATTTTAACGATTTCAAAACCCTCATCATCAATATTTCGTTGAGAAGCAAGATCAATAGATGCCTTAAAGCCTGTTACGATATAGCTTCTCATGTTATTGTACCTCTCGGATTTATATTTAAGAGCTATAGGCAATTCGATGAAAGTAGATTCTATTTTTTTATTCTCATCCGTTAATATAGTGTTATCATTAAGCGTGTAAAGTACTCTTCGTTCAGCCAATGACAAAGTAGGTATAGCTCTAAAATCTAAGTTTCTGCCTAGTCTAAAATTTGATACAATACCTAGATTAAAACCTTTTTGACTTTCTGACTCAATAACAAATAGTTCTTCATCCGTATTAGTAACAGGTGTAATTTTAAAGTCAAGCGTGTTTATACCGATTAAGAAACCGAAGTGCATGGCTTTATTGTCGTAATTGGGTAGATTGAGTGGTACGTTATACCGTTGTGCAAATACTTGCTGACCAAGAAACAAAATAAGGGCTATTGAGTAAATTTTTTTCATACTGTAATATCGTAAAAAAAATAGATTTATTTCGTTGCAACGTACAAAGCTGCAACACCAAAAGTCAATGGAATGAATTTAGTATCTTTAAAACCAGCTTTATTTAATTCTTCAATAAATTTTTCTCTTGAAGGAAAAGCCTCTACAGATTGTGGGAGATAGGTATACGCCGAATCGTCTTTTGAAAAATATTTTCCTATAAAAGGTAATATGCTTTTGAAATATAGATTGTATAATTGTTTAAAAGGAAATATAACGGGTTCGGCAGGTTCAATAATTGCCACAATTCCATCTTTTTTCATAACTCTATTCATTTCAGAAAGCCCCTTAGCTAAATTTTCAAAGTTTCTTACGCCAAAGCCTGCCGTTACAGCATCAAAAGAATTATCCTCAAGTTGAAGGTCTTCAGAATCTCCATAAGTCATCTGGATGATATTATCTAAGCCCTTTTTTTTGATTTTTACTCTTCCAAAATCAAGCATATTGTTGGAAATGTCAATACCTACAACTTTTTTAGGATTGAGTCTGCATGCTTCAATTGCTAAATCTCCAGTTCCTGTAGCAATATCCAAAATGTATTTTGGCTTAAACTTACTTATTTCTCTGATGGCTCGTTTACGCCATAGAATGTCAATACCCAAGGATAAGAAATGATTAAGAAAATCATAGCGTTCGGCAATAGAGTCAAACATTTTAGCTATTTGCTCTTTTTTAGACGATTTATCTTTGTTGTAAGGTTTGATATTGGTTCCCAATGTGTGTCATTTTAAAGGTTACAAAGATAGCCAATTAGAATTACTCAATATCTTTTTTATTGACGCTATTTACAAATAAGATATTACCAATATTATTGTAACCTTCAAAAATTTCGAGTTTTTGTTTTTTCACGAGTTCTCCTCTAAAGCCAATTATGGTTAAGTCGGAATTTATTGAACGTTCGTTTATAATATCTTTAATGCTCACGCTTTCATCATGGGGTACCATTTTCATATTACGAGGAGAAATGGGCAAACGACCTGATTCAATAAAGTCAAACATTTGATTTTTAT
>PKDP01000127.1 GCA_002862585.1 Flavobacteriales bacterium
GGACTTGGCAGGTGATCAACTAATACCAACTGAATTATTAGGACAAGAGTACATAGCAGTAAAGGGATATTTGTATGGCCCTGACAAGGTTTATGTTACCGCCCAATATAACAACACCACAGTTCAAATAGATGGTAATCAATTTGCTACTATTGGTGCGTTGGAAACTGTTGAATTTACTCTGGCTAATTCCTCAGCTTATATATACACTTCTGAACCCTCATATGTCTTACATTTGAGTGGTTTTGGTTGCGAAGTTGGACAAGCAATATTACCACCATTAGATTGTACAGGTTCTTATGATGTTTCGATTGTTCGATCAACATCAGAATTTATTGCTTTAAATATCCTAGCACCAGCTGGCTCCGAAAATCATTTTTACATTGAAGGTAGTGATTTAACGATTAATCAAAATGATTTTAATTATGTTCCTGGATCAAATCAAAATTGGTTATATGCTCAATTAGATTTCACTAATTTAATCAGTACAAATGCTGCAATTCGAGTTTTAAATTCTAATTATCGCTTTCATATGGGACTAATTCATGGTGGTTCTAGTTCTGGCTGTCGTTATGGATATTTTAGTGATTTTGGAGAGTTTGACAGTAGTTTTACCGCTCAAACTTCTTTGTGTGAAGGTAGTTCTCTTGAACTTCAGGCTCCTTTCATTGAAGGTGCTATTTATTCATGGAATGGACCTAATGGTTTTGTGTCTGATATTCAAAATCCAATTATTGAAAACGTCTCTCCATACAATCAAGGTGAATATAGTCTTGAAATATTATTAAATCAAGTTTGCACATCAACAAGTTCCATGCAAATAGAAATAATTCCTAGACCATCTGATTTTGATGTTTCCGAAATTAGTATTTGTGATTATACCTTTGTTGATGATCTTATATTAGATTATCCAAATATAAATATTTATGATTCCCTAACATTAAATCAGAGTTTATCTCCAAATACGATTTTAACGTCTGGTATCTATTACATAACTCAACTTAACGAGTTTGGATGTGAAAGTATCAATGCGCTTAATGTTTTTATGAGCTGTTTTCCTGCCATTCCAGATGCTTTCTCGCCCAATAATGATGGTTTTAATGACCATTTTAATATTCAAAACCTTTATGATGTCTTTGTCAATCATAAATTAAAGATTTACAACCGATATGGAGTTCTAATTTTTGAGGGCGATAACTTAAATAAATGGTATGGAGCTACAATACATTCTAATGAAAAGGTACCAGTAGGAACATATTTTTACAAACTTATTTTAAATAACAATAATAATGATATAATTACTGGTTGGGTTTATTTAAACTACTAATTTAAGTTTGATTAAAAAATCATTACCTATGATAAATTTTATTTTAGGGAATAACAACTTGGAGCAGAGGGGAGTTAAATTGAACTATTTTGGGTGTGATTTAGCTATTTTTAGAAAAAATTATTCCCATGTATTAAAAATTATTCATAAGAATAAAAAGTGGAGCCAAAGGAACTAAACTCTAACCTAACTATTTAAGGAGGATCTGAGTCAAATGAATCGTTTTGACTAGATTTTGTATTTCTTTGTTAGACTAGGAAAATGCAATGTATGCGATAATACCCTTTGGTTGTATGTCGGATTTTTTGAATGGTGAACAACTTGTTTGAATATGAAAAAGTTGCTTTCTAAAAAGTCAATTTTTAAATTTTAAATATATTATTTTTGATTTTGAAATATTCTCATTTCTACAATTAAGCAATTTTCATTGTTATGGGGTTTATTATTCTAGTTATCCATCCACAATTTATCCCATCCTAAATTTGAGAAACAAGGACCTTGTGTAGCTTCTGAAAACTTAATATCGTTATGTGAGCCATTCCACTCCATAATTTGTATTTTATCATTATTATCTAATGTCATATCCCAGCCAATACAAATTGCAAAGGGAACCATCTTATGGGACTTAATTGTCGTAGAAATAAATTCATCAAAGAGTGGGATCTTTTTATTTTTAAAAATAAATTTAGTGTCAGGATGTTCATTTATTTTAAGCCATTTTGTAGAATATCCGTACTTATCTAATTCTCCGTTTGTAAGATTTACAGGAATTCTAATATGGGAGCTGGATTTAACATGTGTGTCAGAATTTCTACCTACGCGTAAATAACAAGCATTTACTGAAACCTCACCGTGATTATCTATTACACTTGTGATTCTTACAGTGGCCACAGAATTAGGAGATATATCTCTAAAAAAAGAATGTTGATTAATATATCTTTGCATCACACCATTTCCCAAAGACTCTAAATATTCAATTGTTAAGTCTTCTTTTTTTAAAAAATGAACTCCTTTACCTTGACTAGAGCTGTCGACTTTAAACAATAGCATTGAATCTTCATTTCTAATAATCTTTAATACATCAATTTTCGATAAAACATCATATTTCGTAGATAACCATAGGCCATTTGAGAAATAAACAATATCAGGGAAATTAGAACAGTTAAAAAGTTTATTTGTTAAAGAATTATAATCTCCAATTTTACCATAATTCCCTTTGAGTTTGGGGACTAATATTTTACCATAATAATTGTCAGGTATCCAGCCTTCCACAAATTTTTCACTTATAGCACTGTAAACATAAAGCCAAGGAGCAAATTTTTTTGAACCTAGAACATCTTTCGCATATTTATTTGCTAACTCAATCAGATTACTATCAGTCTTTCCCTTTTCAGATTCAATATTTTTTAAAATCTTTAAGGCATTTTTTTTATGTCTTGAATGGTATGATCGGTCACTTAATTCTTTTTTTAATTTCTTTATTTTTTCTGTTATTCTTTTCATTATAATAATATTTTTTTAAGTCTTTGCATGTCTCTATTTTTCTCTGTAATCTAATTACCTATAATTATAATATATACTAAAAATACAAAATTATACTAAGTAATAAAAAGTGGATCAGAGGGGAGTAAAGTCAAACTATTTTGGGGAGGATTTAATCTCACTCAGTGAATTATTAGATTAAGAGTAATCTTTTTTATTCCAAAACATTTATAAGAATATTGTAATATCTATTTGCAATAAATACAGCACCTGCTTCATTGTAATGTACATCATCAGCTAGCAAATCATCATTAAATCCTGTGAACATATCCACTGCTATTACAGTAGAGCTGGTTGTTGTTTTATTTACTGCAATATTTATAACTTCTTGCTGCATTTGAGTAAAAAAATCTGTCA
>PKDP01000045.1 GCA_002862585.1 Flavobacteriales bacterium
CGAAGAACATACATAGATATTCTAGTAAACCCTCTCATCAACGATACCTCAGCATTCAAAGGTACAGGTTACTACTTCTTTGACCTAACCTCTAAAGTCAATTATAGAATTTCTGATAAAGACAGGATCTTTTTGAGCGGATATTTTGGTAGAGATGTATTCAGCTTTAGAAATAAAGACAGAGGTTTTAATTTTGATATTCCTTGGGGAAATGCAACAGCTTCTATGCGTTGGAATCACCTATTTAACGACAGACTTTTCGTTAATACCTCGGTCATCTTTAGTGATTATCAATTTTCTTTTGGTGCTGAACAAAACGATTTTGAATTCAAACTAAATTCGAGTATTACCGATTGGAATACTAAAGTAGATTTTTCCTATCTACCCAACTACAAGCATAACATCAAATTTGGTGCACACTTTACCTACCATACCTTTGTGCCTGGTAGCGTAACGGGACGTTCTGGTGAAGTAGTCTTTGAGCCAGAATCCATATTCAAACAATACTCCAATGAAGGAGCTTTGTATGTTTCAGACGACATTGAGGTCAATGAGGAACTAAAAATCCATGCCGGACTTCGCTACAGCAGTTTTCAGTTTGGCGGACCAATTACTATCAGGGATTATTTTAAAAATGAATTTTCTTGCGATACTACTAATCACCACAGACATATAGAGCCACGCTTGTCATTAAGATATATGATCGATAAAAACAGCTCTTTCAAAGCATCCTACACCCAAAACTACCAGTATATACATTTGGCATCGCTTTCAAGTGTATCGTTGCCAACAGATTTATGGGTACCAAGTACAGACATCGTAAAACCACAGTATGGTCGTCAATTTGCAGTTGGTCTATTCAAAAACTTTTTCGATAACAAATGGGAAACATCCATTGAGGCCTATCACAAAAAGATGGATAACCTCATAGAATATAAAGAAGGAGCTTTACCAGAAGATAATACCAATACCTCTTCGGATAATTCTTTCACATTTGGAAATGGAGAGTCGAGAGGTTTAGAGTTTTTCATCAAAAGACGTTTAGGTAAAACAACAGGTTGGTTAGGGTATACGATTTCGAAGACAACCCGTCAATTTGATGAACTTAATAATAGTGTAGAGTTTTCTGCTAAATACGATAGAACACACGACATTTCATTAACTGCTACTCATGAGTTAAACGACAAATGGGTGTTGTCTGCTGTCTTTGTATACGCCACTGGAAACACCCTCACTCCTGTTTTAGACAGATACGTACTTGACGGACGAATTTACAGTGAATATGGCGATAGAAACAGTTACAGAATGCCAGCCTACCACAGAATGGATATATCCGCGACTTACACTAAAAACAAGCCAAACAAAAGATTCAACTCATCGTGGAATTTCTCTGTATACAATCTGTACAACCGAGCCAACCCCTATTTCATATATTTTGACGTAGAAGGCGACGGAAATTTAGCAGATGGCGATTTACAATCGAAAGCTCTGCAAGTTTCTCTTTTCCCAATTATACCATCAATAACGTGGAACTTTAATTTTTAAATCATGAGAACATTAATCCCATTATTACTGATTGCACTAGTCTTAGTCTCTTGCGAAAAGTTTTTCGAATTTGAACAAGAGGTTGATTTTAGCCAAGGTAATACCACAAAAAAAATTGTTGTTCAGGCGGTAATGCAGCCAGGCTATCCAGCATATGCTATTTTAACACAGAGTGAGCCATATTTTGATCCTGTAACAGCTGAAACCATAAATTCAGTTTTTGTAGAAGACGCTAGCATAACATTAAGAAGCGAAGATGGTGACGAAGTGCCTTTAGTAAGTATTCTTGACCTAAACATTGCTGATTTCTCTCAAGACGAGGACTTAATCAATTTGTTTGATTCTCTTCAAAATGCCTTACCTGGACTATATATTCAGCCTACCCCTCCATTTACTTTTGCTCAAGCAGATAAGTCCTATTTCTTAGAAATTATAAGAAATGAAGACACACTCACAGCTACAACAACCATAGCTAGTGAGCACCCTATGGATAGCGTTTGGTTTTTAGTAGACGAAAATGCTCCACGACCGAATCTTGGGAACTTTTGGTTTCATTACTCCGATCCAGATACACTAGGAAACACCATCATGATTGAACACAAAAGGCTTTTTCATACAAAAGAAACACAATGGGGTGAAAACCCGCAAAATGGAAATGAACCTTTTAGCGTATCAGTTAATAACATAGAAGACCCATTTTTTGTAAAAGCATTGTGGGGTTTTGTTAGGAACGATTTTGAAGGGCTCAACGGTACTTCTTTCGATACTTACTTGCAAAGAGGAACATCCAACAATATACTGTTTAATACAAGTGATCACGACTTTGAACAAGAAGAAAACGGTTACTTTAAGTCTGGTCAGAGTATAATTTCACACGACAAAGACGTCTTTCCGGATACCGTCTTGTTACGCTTTAGTCAAATAGATTATGAATCGTATTTGTTTTGGCGTTCCGTTGACTACCAAAATAATAGTGGTGGCAACCCTTTTGCAGAACCCATTAATCTGCAATCAAACGTAAATAATGGTTACGGAATATTCTATGGTCAATCTGCAATCTACTACAAAGTTATTGCCAAAGAAGACACAATTTATACTGAAAGATTTTACCCTTCATTGTTCGAAATATTTTAACTTTGCCAGAGATTTTAAAACCGATTACAAAACACCTATTTATGTCAAATGAATTTGAAAACATTGAAGTCTTAATTATTGGCTCTGGACCTGCCGGATACACTGCTGCTATTTATGCAGCACGAGCAGATTTAAACCCTGTTGTAATTCAAGGTATGCAACCTGGCGGACAACTAACAACTACGACTGAAGTTGATAATTATCCTGGCTACCCTAATGGTGTTGACGGCACTAAAATGATGGAAGACTTCAAAGCCCAAGCAGAGCGTTTCGATACTGATACGCGTTGGGGTATGGTAACAAATGTTGATTTTTCTGAGCGTCCTTTCAAAGTAGAGATAGATGGCAGAAAAAATGTAATGGCAGAAACTGTTATAATATCAACTGGAGCCACTGCAAAATGGTTAGGTATTCCTGACGAAGAACGCCTTAACGGCTTTGGTGTTTCTGCTTGTGCGGTTTGCGATGGATTTTTCTATAAAGGTGAAGAAGTCGTCGTAGTGGGGGCTGGAGATACTGCTGCCGAAGAAGCTACTTATTTAGC
>PKDP01000084.1 GCA_002862585.1 Flavobacteriales bacterium
GTGTTAAAAAAATATGCTATTGATAATGATGTCATTGACTCTAAATGGGATTTAGTCACAGGTGATAAGAAAGAAATATATGATTTAGCAAGAAAATCATATTTAGCTGCTAAAGACAACCAATTCGGGGGGTATGACATGATTCACACTGAAAACTTTGTTCTAATTGATAAGAAAAAACAAATTCGAGGGTTTTATGATGGAACAAATAAAGAAGAAATTGACAGACTTTATGAAGACATCAAAATTTTAAAAAATTCTAATTAAATCTTCCACTCTGTTAAAAATCTTAAATAATAAACACATGAAAAATATATTTATTCTACTATTCTTATTAACTTCAATTACAATATACTCACAATCTGAAAAACCAGAATTAGTAATCGCAACCGAGAGAGTTGAACCAGGCATATTATTTATTTTTGAAGGGGCAATAAAGGATAATATATCTCCATCGTCAATGCATTTATCAGAAAATGAAACAAACATTCATATTGAAGCTAGAGTTAACTGGGACACGGTTAATGTTCCTGAAGGCACGCCTGTAGGTGGATTTATCCCCTATTTATATATTTCTGCACAAGTCAAAAATCAAAAAACTGGGTTAAGTACTTTTATAGATTTACTACCGCATATTAATCTAATTGATAATTTTCACTACGCTAGAAATATATCATTACCTGGGTCAGTTGATGATAATTATTCAGTTAATTTTAATATCATTGCTCCTAGTGGTACTGATTTAGCTTTACATATGGATTGGTTAAAAACTTATGGGAATGAACTATTAGAAAATAAAAAATTTTCTTATAATAATATAAACTTTTCTGAAGTTGCTAAAGCGAGTAGAAATTAATTAGCCTAAGGCTACATCCAAAGACATCATAATTATAAAGCCTCCAATAAATCCTAGAGTTGCAATGTCCGTATACTTGTCTCTTTGTGTTTCTGGAATAACTTCCTCTACCACCACAAATATCATAGCTCCAGCTGCAAAAGCTAGTGCATATGGTAAAATTGGTATAAAAACTGTCACAGCTAGTGCTCCTATTACTGCTGCTATTGGCTCTACAATTGCAGACATTTGACCATACCAGAAACTTTTAAATTTACTAGCACCATTCCTTCTCATCGGCATAGAAACTGCTAATCCTTCAGGAAAGTTTTGTATCCCAATTCCTATTGCTAATGCTACAGCAGCGCCGATAGAAGCTTCAGGAATTCCTGCGGCAACACCTCCAAATAATACTCCTACTGCCAATCCCTCAGGAATATTGTGTAATGCTATTGCTAAAACTAAAAGAGTAGTTCGATGCCAAGGGGTGTCTGGACCTTCATTTTCATCATCTCCAAAATTAATATGTAAATGTGGTAAAATTTTATCCAGACCAAATATAAACAAGGCGCCAAGTCCAAAACCTAAAGCGGCAGGAAATACAGATCCTCCACTCATTTCAATAGCTGGTGCAAGTAGGCTCCAAAAACTTGCAGCTACCATAACTCCACCTGTAAAACCGAGCATTCCGTCTAGCAAAGCTCTATTCATACCGTTAAAAAAAAAGACTAATGAAGCTCCGAAGGCAGTAAGCCCCCATGTAAATAAAGATGCGTATAAAGCACCTAGTACAGGGTCAATTGATTCAAAATAAATTACTATGCTGTCCAACAAAGATTCCATTAATATTATTTTTTATGCAAATATAAATAATAAAATAGTTTTGCTTTGTATCTTTGCGTGATAACCAATAATATATTTATATGTATCCTGCTGAATTAGTTAAACCAATGAGAGAACAATTGACCAATAAAGGTTTTAATGAATTATTTTCAGAAAAAGATGTGGATGATTTAATAGAGAAAAAAGGTACAACTTTGATAATAGTTAATTCTGTTTGTGGTTGTGCTGCAGCTAATGCAAGACCAGGAGTAATTGCAAGTTTATCAAATTCTAAGACTCCAACTAATTTGGCAACAGTATTCGCAGGGGTTGATAAAGAGGCTACTGATAAAGCTAGATATCATATGGCTCCATTTCCTCCTAGCTCTCCATGTGTGGCATTGTTTAAGCAGGGGGAGTTAGTACATATGCTAGAAAGACATCATATCGAAGGCAGACCAGCAGAATTGATTTCTGAAAATTTACAAGACGCTTTTAACGAGCACTGTTAATTATAAAAAAGCTTATCTAAAGTCAATTTTTGAGTTAACTTATTTAGGTTAATCACACTTGTTTTTCTGATTTCATTAGCTCTACCGTAATTTTTATAAACTGTATATTTTAGAAAAGTTGGGTTTATGTCTGACTCTTGACTAAAGCTGTCTATATTTATAAGCCATTCTCCTTTTTGAGAGTCGTCAATTATAAACTCTTCAGTATTATATCCAAATTTGATTTCATCGATTAATTGGTCTTTATTTTCAAATTTAGTATGAGACCAATTAAAGAATTTTTTTGAAGGACTAACAAACTGAACATTAAACTCAATGTTAGAGTCACTCCAGTCAAAAACAACTCTATAGTCATAGCCAAAGTCTTTTGGTTTTACAAAAGAGTTTTGCTTTATTTTTTTATTTAAATCAATATTAGGTAGTAATCTTTTCAAAACATCAACGGGAAAGTTTTTAAAATCAAAAGCATCTCTATTATTTACGTACAAATGGTATGCCTCATTAGCAATTGTCTTTTGAAGTCCTAATACTTCAACCTCATCAATTGAATTAAGAAGAATTTTTTTATAAATATCTGCTGCTAAAACATACTTTTTATTGTTTGAATATATTAGAGCTAAATCTCTGTAAGATTGCTCATGAGAGGGTCTAATTTTGAATAAGTGTTCATACACTAATTCAGCATCAAGGTTTCTATTAACTGACTCCATTTTATATGCTAATGCTTTTAAAGCCTTCGGATTGCTTTTAGCAGAAATAATTGCATCAGTCAGAATAGAGAAGGCAAAATTTTCGTCCCACCTTTTAAAATAATCGTAACAATCAAAATAGTAGGGTAAGGATTTAAATTCTAAATTGGTTGTTTGTCTTAAGAATATTTCTTTAGCATTCTCAAAAGAAAAAGCTCCTTCTAATTTCTCGAAGTATTTCGAGCTATTTTCTAAACTAATCATGCTAAGTTCTTCTTCGTAATCATTCCCTTTTATGCGTGCTGAGTCAAGAGACTGTGAAGAGCCTTTGTATAAATTATTCAT
>PKDP01000049.1 GCA_002862585.1 Flavobacteriales bacterium
GCCGACTTTGATGGTGATCAAATGGCTGTCCATATTCCATTGTCATTAGAAGCACAAACAGAAGCACGTTTGTTAATGCTAGCCCCAAACAATTTTTTATCGCCAGCAACTGGAGAAGCAATATTAATGCCTAGCCAAGATATGGTTTTAGGATGCTTTTATTTAACTGTAGATAATCCAACGCAACAATCTCAAAAAAATGATTATTTTGCAAATTTTGAAGACGCATTACTAGCCTATAACCAATCCAAAATAAACCTTCACACTTATATATGGGTAAGGTGTACAAATGTTGCAACTGAGGAAGTAAAAATTTTTAGTGAAAAGAAAGTAGATAATTTTTTATTTACTTCTAGCCTAAATGAAAAAATTAAAAAAAATGACGAAGGTGAAATATTAGTAAAATACATAAAAACAACAGCAGGAAGAATTCTTTTAAATGAAGCTTTTCAATAATAAATAAAAAAAATGCAAAAAGAACTTAAGAATCAAAAACCTTTCAAAAATTGTTTAGTAAATAAAAAACAATTAAAAGACTTAATGTACTATGCGTTTCGAAATTATGGTATTGTAAAATCCTCGGTTATTGCTGATACAGTAAAAAATTTAACATTTCATTACGCTACAAAGTCAGGTATTTCTCTTAGTATTGAGGACCTACGTGTTCCTTATAAGAAACGAGCATTAATTGGTTTAACAAACGATGAAGTCCAAATCACAAGAAGAAAACATGATATTGGTACAATAACAAATGTTGAACGGTTTCAAAAAACAATTGATATCTGGAACAATGCCAACAATTTCTTAAAAGATGAAGTCCTAATTTATTTCCGTGAGAGTGACCCATTAAATCCTCTTTATATTATGGCGTTTTCCGGAGCAAGAGGAAATATTTCACAGGTACGCCAACTTGTAGGTATGAGAGGTTTAATGGCTGACCCTCAAGGTCAAATTATTGACTTACCAATTCGAAGTAATTTTCGTGAAGGACTAAACGTTACTGAGTATATTATTTCTTCTTATGGAGCAAGAAAAGGGCTTGTTGATACTGCTTTAAGAACTGCAGATTCTGGCTATTTAACTCGACGATTAGTTGATGTCGCACAAGATATTATTGTACGGGAGGAAGATTGTAAAACGAAAGAAGGACTGCTTGAAACAGAACTCTTTGACAAACCAAAATCAAACCTTTCAAAATTAATAGGAAGACTTTTAGCCGAACCTTTACTGGACAAAAATGGAGCTCTAATTGCGCTGGAAAATACAGAAATAAATGCGGCATTTATTGAAAAAATCAAAAATATAGAATATGAAAATTTAAAAATTCGTTCTCCTTTAACTTGTAAATCAATACGCTCAATTTGCCGAAATTGTTATGGTTGGCATTTATCTTATTCAAAAAAAGTTGATTTAGGAGAAGCAGTTGGAATCATAGCAGCCCAATCAATTGGAGAACCTGGGACACAGTTAACAATGCGAACATTCCATACTGGAGGCGTATTCTCAGGAGATTTAACACATCAAGTACGCTCTCCTATTCAAGGAATAGCAAAATATAATACTGAAAAAAAAGCATTTCTATTCCGTACACTTCATGGTGGTACTGGGTTCCGACTAAAAGAAAAATTAACAATTCAAGTTGAAAAATCATGTAGAACAAAAATATCTTTTGATATACCGCCTGAGAGTATTCTCTTAATAAACGATAAGCAAAAAATCTACGAGAATGAAATTATTGCTGAAATAAAAAAAGAAGGGAATTTAATTCTTGAAGAAGATCAAAAAGACATTTATTCCGAGCGTAGTGGAGAAGTTCTGTTCCAAGATATAGAAATTCAGACTTATCAAGACAAACAAAATAATAATAACCTTACAGTAACTAGAAAATCAGGTTTAATATGGGTACTTGAAGGGAAATTATATTTACTACCATCATTTGCCATACTTCGTGGCAGGGTTGGAGAAATATTATCAAAACATACAATATTAACAGATGGACACATCTTAAACCAATATGCAGGAATTGTTACTTTAGAAAAAGAGCATAATGAAATAAATATCCTTCATCTTGCGAGTTATTTAAAAAATACAACTATAAAATTAAATTCAAAAAACGAATACAATTTAGCAATTGTAAACAATAAAAACATTAATAACTTTAAAGTAGACATAGCACCAAATAAAATTATTAAAAATGGTGAAACAATTGCTACTTTACTTGATACTTCTTACCGTACTAAAACCGGCGGAATAATAACTTATAACCTGGAAAAACAGCACAATATAAAAAAGAAAAAAAATACGAAAGAGATTTTTTCTGGTTATTTTTATTGGATACCAGAAGAGACATACCAATTAAAAAATATATTTAATATTAACACTTTAAAAGTTAAAAATGGTACCTTTATTAACGCTAAAACTGAAATTTTACCAAACATCTTTTCTAAAGAAAGTGGTTTATTACAAGTAAATGCATTAGAACAAGAAATAACGATAAAACCAGGTGAATTATTTAACCTTACTAAACTAAAAATTCAAAACTTAGATAAATCGAACCGATTTATTAAACCATCTGAATATATAATTCCAAAGAAAATAATTGCGCAAAAGCTAGTCTTTCTTGAATTTTTTGAGATTTTAGAGGATGAATATTTACTAGTTAGACCAGTAACAACATATTTTATTCCAAGAAAAAAATCTTTTTCTTTAAAACATTTACTATTTTCAACAAACGCAAAGAAATATTTCCGTCTCAAAATTATAAAAAAGATTTTCTTTAAAAATTGGGAAAAAATAACCTCTAATACTGAATTAGATCTTCTTCAAACTTATTTAGTACTAGAGACAAAACAAACGATAAATGAGTTACAACCAAAGTTAGAAATAATAAAAGCCAGCCATAATACAAATGAATATAACTTAAAATTTTCGCTTTATGAGCAGATTAATTTAAACAATTTTAAAACGAAAATTTTAAATAGTGAATTAGAAACTTCTATTAGATCAAATATAACAAGCAATCAATATATTTATCCGAATACAGTAGTTGCACATATTGAAACTTCCACTAAACGAAAAAGTATACTTTCGAAAATAAAATTAACTGATGAAAATCAAAAAGAAATTCTATTGTTAACAAACAAGCACATTAGAAGTATTTCATATGAAGCGAAAGAAGGAAGCTTATTTGTGC
>PKDP01000005.1 GCA_002862585.1 Flavobacteriales bacterium
TTTCGAGGCCTCAGTAGGACTATTTGAAAAACTATTATCTGATGTTGTTGCTGACGAAGAAGCTCTTGAAAACCTTAAAATGGATGTACTCAAGAAAAGAGCCGACGCAAAATTAAATAAGCGTACCATACTATATAGTGGAATGAATAATTACGCCAAATATGGACCGAACAACCCATTTACCAATAAGCTGTCTAATACTGAAATTATGGCAACAACGTCTGATGAATTGATTGACATCATTCGAAACATGACATCTTATGAGCACAGAGTATTTTATTACGGACCAAAATCGTTTGAAAACGCTACAGAATCTGTTCAGAATTTACACCCTTTAAAAGATAATTTAAATCCTATAACAGAAATCAATGATTTTGCTGAACTAGACATCAATAAAACATCGGTTTATGTTGTTGATTATGACATGAAACAAGCCGAAATACTAATGGTTTCAAAAGGTGAAGCTTTTGACACAAAGAATATGCCTTTGGTAAAATTACACAATGAATATTTTGGAGGAAGTATGGGCAGTATTGTATTTCAAACCTTGAGAGAATCAAAAGCCTTAGCTTATTCGGTGTACAGTACATATAGCACGCCAAGAGAAATGAACAAATCCCATTATGTAATGGCGTATATTGGCACACAAGCCGATAAACTTAAAGAAGCAATGATTGGCATGAACGAACTTCTAGATGAACTCCCTGAAGTTGAAGCTAATTTAGAAAATGCTAAAGATGCAGTCATTCAAAAAATACGTACCGAAAGAATTACCAAAGATAGAGTCCTATTCAATTATGAAGCAGCTAAGCGTTTAGGCTACGACTACGATTCAAGAAAAGACATCTATAATTCGATAGAACAATTCGATATGACAGCACTCACAGAGTTTCACAATAGCTATATGAGCGGTAAAGATTACACCATATTAGTACTTGGAAATAAAGAGGACTTAGACCTAAAAGCACTCAGAGAATATGGAGAAGTAAAATTTCTGACTTTAGAAGATGTTTTCGGATACTAAATAGTACATTTGCAAACTTAAAATTTGAATAAAAATAATCATGAGCAAAATTAAAGTAGACAATCCAGTAGTTGAATTAGATGGAGATGAAATGACAAGAATCATTTGGAAGTTTATTAAAGACAAATTAATACTTCCTTACCTCGATTTAGATATTAAATACTACGACTTAGGAATGGAAAGTCGTGATAATACTGACGACCAAATCACTATTGATGCTGCTAATGCTATCAAAGAATATAAAGTAGGTATTAAATGTGCTACCATCACTCCAGATGAGCAGCGCGTTGAGGAATTCGGCTTGAAAAAAATGTGGCGCTCACCAAACGGAACTATTAGAAATATCGTTGGTGGCACTGTTTTTAGAGAACCTATTATCTGTAAGAATGTTCCAAAACTGGTTCCAAACTGGACACAGCCTATCTGTATTGGGCGTCATGCATTTGGAGACCAATACAAAGCTACAGATACAGTTATCAAAGGAAAAGGTAAGTTAACCATGACCTTCACCCCTGAAAATGGCGAAGAAGTATCTTGGGAAGTTTACCAATACGAAGGACAAGGCGGTGTAGCGATGAGTATGTACAATACTGATGAATCTATTTATGGCTTTGCACGTTCATGTTTTAACCAAGCACTTTCGAAAGGATGGCCATTGTACTTATCTACAAAAAACACCATCCTAAAAGCTTACGATGGTCGTTTCAAAGATATTTTTGAAGAAGTATATCAAAACGAATTTAAATCTGATTTTGATAAGGCTGGAATCATATACGAACACCGTTTGATTGACGATATGGTTGCCTCTGCACTAAAATGGAATGGTGCTTTTGTATGGGCATGTAAAAACTACGATGGCGATGTACAATCGGATACAGTAGCACAAGGGTTTGGGTCATTAGGTTTAATGACTTCTACACTTGTAACTCCTGAAGGCGATGTTATGGAAGCTGAAGCTGCTCACGGAACTGTAACACGTCACTACAGACAACACCAACAAGGCAAGAAGACCTCAACAAATCCAATTGCTTCCATATTTGCATGGACAAGAGGATTGGCTTTCAGAGGAAAACTGGACAACAACCGAGCGTTAATTGACTTCTGCCAAACTTTGGAAGACGTTTGTGTGGAAACCGTTGAAAGTGGCACAATGACTAAAGATTTAGCCCTTTGTATTCACGGAAAAGACCTCAATGAAAGTCATTACGTTGTTACCGAAGATTTCTTAGAAGCTTTAGATAAAGGATTGAAAATAAAAATGGCTTAAAAGCCATTTTTACTTCTAGCTTCAAAGGCTTTCTCAACTTCACAAGATAAGTCATAGATTCTATAGGATTTTCTAGTGGTATATATCTAATTCAAATAATTAGTGAAAAAATCAAAATAAACGATTAATTATTTTTTAATTTTTTCATGTTTAAATAAGTTGACAAAAAGCACCAATTTGGTGCTTTTTGTCATTTTAGAATTCTGGGCAAATATTAATTTATTTTTATTTTGCTAACTTTGAAAATACATCATAATTTAAAATAATTCATCATGAAGAAGTCATTATCAATTTTCGCACTAGTATCTATCGCTTTATTTACATTTTATTCATGTGAAAAAGAAACAGATGTAATTGTTATTCCTTCAACAATTAACTCTACTCCAACAAATGAGATTAATAAGTTTTTTGAAGATAATATTGAAGATGCAACACAAACTATTAACATAAACCCATCCTCTAGTCAAACGTTTACAAGTAACAAAGGCATTACATATTCATTTAACGCTAATACTTTTGTGAATTCATCTGGAGCGTCAGTCAGCGGTAACATTACCATTGAGCTAATAGAAGCTTTGACTAAAAAAGAAATGATGATGATGAATAAACCAACATTTACACACAGTGGTGAACTCTTGGTTTCTGGTGGTATTGTGTACTTAAACGCTACTCAAAATGGACAGCAATTAAGTATTAATGACAACAACCCCGTATCGGTTAGCATTCCTACAAATGCGTATGTTCCAATGGACTTTTTCGATGGTAGTTTTGATAACCAAGGCGGATTTGGTTGGGACGAAAGTGAAGATGACACTGTTATCACAAATACTAATGGCAACGATACTACTGAACAAGATTTTTGGTTTAGTTTTGATTTT
>PKDP01000029.1 GCA_002862585.1 Flavobacteriales bacterium
TATTTCTGCAATACTTTCGGCAACCATTTTTTTATATTTGTTAGAAATAATTAGTTCTGGAAATATTAACCTTGTAGGTTTTATTACTGCTTTATTTTTTGACATTTCAACGCTTGATTATATTTCTTCTTTTTATGAAAATATTTTGAACATTAATTGGGCCATTAAAACAATTGTTTTTTTTAGTTTTCTCATTCCTCTTATATTTATATTTATATGGGATAGGTTTATTAAAACCAATGAAAGAAGAAGAACTACGACTTTAATTTTTTTGACAACCATATTAGCGTTAATTATTTTCATTAGCAATCTTAACTCTATGGCTTTTGTTTTATTGTTTTTTCCTTTAATTATAATTTTCACAAGTTGTGTTGAGCAGGCAAGAAGTAAACGAGTTAAAAACCTTGTTTTGTCTATCGGCTTATTATCCCCCTACCTTTTAATTCTATTTTAAGTATTTTTGATAAATAAAATAAAATTATGAAAGTAGAAGTATCAAACGGAGAGCTTATGGATAAACTTTCCATTTTAGAGCTTAAACTAAAAAACATTGCTGATTCTAAAAAGCTAATTAATGTAAATACTGAGTTTAACGAACTAAATCCATTAGTGCAAAAGTTATTTAAAAAACACAACCCAGCTATTAATAAGCTGTATATTAAACTTGCTGAAATTAACAGAAAACTTTGGGTTATTGAAGATGAAATTAGACAGTGCGAAAAAGACAAAAATTTTGGCAATAAGTTCGTGAAACTTGCAAGGGACGTATACTTTACTAATGATGTTAGGTCTGAGATAAAAAAAGAAATAAACATATTAACAAATTCTGGAGTAATTGAAGAAAAGTCATATGAAGATTATTCTTAAACATACATGAAACGCAGAAAACATATCCTTATCATAAGGCTTTCTTCAATGGGAGATGTAGCTATGGTTGTGCCCGTTTTAAGAGAGCTCTTGATAAATAATAAAAATTATAAAGTTTCGTTTTTGACGAACTTTCAGTTTTTCCCTTTTTTTAGAACCTTTAACGAAATTGATTTAATACCGTTTGATAAGAAGAAACAACACAAAGGGGTCTTTGGAATGTTTCGACTTTATAAAGAGATTAAAAAACTTGATTTAGATTATGTGGTTGATTTACACTCAGTACTTAGAACTAATTTTTTAAGAGCATTTATAAAAGTTCCTTTTTACCAAATTGACAAGGGAAGAGGTGAAAAAGAAAACTTAGTTTCAGGAAAAGTTTTCACTCAATTAAAAAGCACTCATCAAAGATATAGAGATGTTTTTAAAAAAATAGGAATTTCAATTGATCCATCAATTAAAAATCAGACAGACAGAATAGACATCTCAGATTTAAAATCAATACCAAAAAATAATAAGATATTGATTGGAGTTGCTCCTTTCGCTGCACATAAAGGTAAAGAGTACCCAATACTACAAATGGAAGAAGTTATAAAAGAAATTAATAAAAACTTTAATGTGATTTTATTTGGTGGTGGAAATAAAGAGGAGCTTATTTTAGATCAGATAGCAGGTAAGTATACCAACGTAATTAATATTGCAAATAAATTTTCTTTAAATCAAGAGATGGATGTAATTTCTAATCTTAAACTAATGCTTTCCATGGACTCTGCTAATGGGCACATCGCCGCTCTAATGGGAATTAAAGTATTAACAATTTGGGGAGTAACCCACCCCTATGCAGGATTTTGTCCTTACGGACAGCAGGATCAAAATAATATTTTGGCCAACAGAGAGCAATTTCCAAAAATACCTACTTCCATTTATGGAGATAAATTTCCAAATGGATATGAAAAAGCTATTTCTTCAATTTCTCCAAAAGAAATTATTTTAAAAATAAAAACAATGGTCTAAACGTCATCAAAATCAATATCTAATTCGTCTGAAACCGCTAGAGCCTGGCATGCTAAAATTAAACCATCTTCTATTTCAGACTCAGTCAAAACAGTATTGTTTAACATTTTGACCTCACCTTTAGTGAGCTTTCCAATACAGCTTCCACAAACACCTCCATTACACGAGTAAGGAGCATCGATATCATTATCTAATGCAGTGTCTAAAATGGTTTTTTTCTTGCTAGACTTAACTTTAGAGGTAAAATCATCAACAGTGAAAGTTACTAGAACATCTCCACTTTCAGACGAAACTAAATTGTCTTTTTTAGAACTTGAAAATAGTTCATAGGAAATGTTTTCCTTTAACAAACCGCCTTTTTCAAGTGCTAATGATATGTTATCGATCATTTTTTCAGGACCACAAATATATATTGAACTTTGTAGAAGCTTAAATTTGTTTTCTGGAAACTTTAACATATCAAAAATATTTGTCCCTGTTATTCTGCCAAAATGGTGAGACGCGACATCTTTAGAAGTGAAAACAAATTTGACAAAAAATCTAGATTGAAACTGATTTTTAAGCTCCTTAATCTGACTTAGAAACATAGTTGTTTTTTCGGATTTATTAGAATAAACTAAATAAAAGTTTTTATCAGTATTAAATAAAACCTGTTTTAACATTGACATTATTGGAGTAATTCCACTTCCTGCCGCAATGGCAATAATACAATTCAAATTACCTTGAATTGTAAACCGCCCTCTAGGCTCTGACACTTTGATTGAGTCTCCAACTTTTATTGATGAATTTAAAAACGAAGACATTAGTCCATTTTCAAGTTTTTTCACACCAACTGATAAGTCTTCGTCAATGTGAGAACAAATAGAGTAATCTCGAATTGTTTCTACACCATCAATATCAACCATTAAACTTATATATTGTCCTGCAGAATACTCATATTTTGTCAATAATTCTATTGGAATTTCAAAGGAAATTACAACTGAGTCAGCAGTTTCTCTAACAATTTTTTTAATATTTAAATTATGAAAGTTTGCCATTAACGCTTGTTATAAAATTAAGAAACAAAGATATTGAACTAATTGTATAAAATAATAATTAATTTAGCGTGATTATATACAATATAGATATATTATACGTTGTTATAATACAATTAAAAAAATCAAGTGAAGTTTTCATATAGAAGTTTAAATTTATTTGTTCTTACGGCTTTAATTCTAAGCGCTTGTTCGAGAAAAAAAGACAAG
>PKDP01000159.1 GCA_002862585.1 Flavobacteriales bacterium
CCCAAATGCTGCCGAAATAGCAGCTCGAATAGTCGAAAAGGTAAGAGTAAACCCTGGCAACTATGCCGATAAGAAAAAGTTCGAGGAATTAGAATACACCGATGAAACCTATCAGCAAGAGCTACAACGTTTAAAAGAACGTTTCGTTCCATTAGTCAGAATTTGTAAGGAAGAAGGTACTGCTATGCGAATAGGTACTAATCACGGTTCTCTTTCCGACAGAATTTTAGGACGTTATGGCGATACTCCGCTAGGCATGGTAGAATCGGCTTTGGAGTTTTTACGTATTTGTCAAGAAGAAGACTACCACAACATCATACTTTCCATGAAGGCAAGTAACACCCAAGTGATGGTGCAAGCCTATCGCCTTTTAATTGTAAAGATGAAGGAGGAAAATATGAATTACCCATTGCATTTGGGCGTAACAGAAGCCGGTGAGGGTGAAGACGGACGTATTAAATCCGCTGTGGGTATTGGCACTCTATTGGAAGATGGCATTGGCGATACCGTTCGCGTATCACTGACGGAAGAACCGGAATTTGAAATCCCAGTAGCAAGAGAATTAGTCAGGCGTTACGACACTAGAAAAAAACACCAAAATATAAACAGCATTTCGGATTACCCTATTGATAGCTACAACTACATCCGAAGAGAAAGCAATAAAGTCTTAAACATTGGCGAAAAGCAAGTGCCTATTGTTATGGCTGATTTTTCACTCAAGAAAAAACTAAGTCCAGCTTCCTTTTTTGCCTTAGGCTACCGCTATTCTGTTCCGACAGACAAATGGAACATTGGCGATATGGCATGCGATTATGTCTTTTTGGGCGATGAAGAAATTGACTTCAACACTCCAGGAACATTAGGCATCATTTACCATTACAACACCTGGCTAAAGCACCAAAATGAAGATAGAGTTTATCCTTTTCTAACTCACAAACAGTATTTAGAAAATCCCACTCTTTCTAAACATCTAAACATCGTTTACGCCTGCCTAACTGACCTCAGCATTGAACTTATCGACAGGCTTAAAAGTGACCCCACTGCCGTTTTGCTAATAGATAGCTGGAACGTTCACGGCATGGTAGAACAAAGGCGTTTATTCGTTGAACTCATCAACCATAAATGCACTATCCCAGTTATTATCGGTCGTGCTTATGGCAACCTCAAGGAGGAAGAACTGCAACTGCACGCTGCAACCGATATGGGGGCTTTATTACTAGATGGATTGGGCGATGGCATATTCATTGCTGCTGAAAATTGCGGCTCAGACCAAACCGTTAATCAAACGGCTTTTGGCATACTACAAGCTACGCGAACACGCATCTCCAAAACCGAATACATCTCTTGTCCTTCTTGTGGACGTACACTCTTTGATTTGCAAGAAACAACAGCCAAAATTCGCGCTAAAACCAACCACCTAAAAGGTGTGAAAATTGGTATAATGGGTTGTATAGTCAATGGCCCTGGTGAAATGGCAGATGCCGACTACGGCTATGTAGGGACTGGCGCTGGAAAAATCACACTCTACAAAGAGAAAGAAGTCGTGCAGCGAAATATCCCTGAGGTGCAAGCAGTAGATGCTCTAATTGACCTCATCAAAAGTTATGGCGACTGGGTAGAAGCTAAAAGTGATTAGAATTTTATAAATTTTTATCACAACTTAAAGCCCAATGAATTTTTTAGCCCAATCACTATTTCCATTTACTTTATTACAAATTGGACATTAGACAAACTTCATAATCGACTAAAGTCAAAACATAAAGAAACCTTTTGGGTAGAAGCAGTAAGTACTAGAATAAATGACCGAGAGCATTTTCAATATAAGTTGGTAGAACATGCTAGAAAGCCAATCACTTCTCAATTTGATTTGTTAATTAAGCAAGGAATTATAACACTTGACCATTTAATAAAGCGAAACTCAAAAGGAAAGGTTGTCGAAAAAGGTCCGTTATTTAAAATAAAACCGAAAGGAATTGAATTACTGTTTCCGCCAAGTGAAAGTTATAATTTAGTGACATAGCGGAATTGCCAACGCTGAAAATCATACACATTTGCAATTCGCTACTACAATTATACCAACGTTACCCCCACAAAGGCGTTGGGTAAACGCCCTTTTCGATTTGTTCGGCAATGGCAGCAACTGCCATAGGCTTATCTTCTTTGTAGGTAACGCCAAACCAAGTATCCGTAGTAGGGATTACTCGTACTGCCAAAATACCGTCGTTGATTAAATCCGTTACTATATTTGGAATGTAATATTCTGCCTTTGGGTCTTGTGAATGTGCTTTCATGAAAGCGTGTAAGCCATTTTCAATATGCTCAAATATGGAAGGGTGAAAGCCCCAATAGTTCATAGACACACTGGCTTGAGGTTTAAGTTCCGCTCCGCCTTCTTCGCCTACATTGTACTCTACCTTGCCATTAACATTGGCAATTTTGGTACGCTCAATCACTTCAATAAGTTCGTCATTGGAGTTTAATTCACACACCCCTCGGTTTACTGTACCATGCTCTGATAGGGTGTTTTCCAAAATATAACCCAACATAGACATTGACGATGGCGAGCAATCATTACTTAGAAAATCAGCCATTATTTTAAAGGAATTAGCTCCGTAGTAATCATCGGCATTGATAACTGCAAAAGGCTCATTAATACATTCCTTTGCAACCAATACAGCATGTGACGTTCCCCAAGGCTTTTGACGTTCTACCAAATCAACCCCTTCTAATTCGACTTGTACAGGCTGATAAGCATAAGCGATTTCAATCATGCTTTCGAACTTAGAAAAACGAGAACGAAAGGCTTCATCAAATTCTTTACGAATAACAAATACAATCTTTCCGAAACCAGACTGTATAGCGTCATAAATAGAATATTCTATGATGGGTTCTTCATTGGGTCCTATACCGTCAATTTGCTTGAGTCCACCGTATCGGCTTCCCATTCCTGCGGCTAAAATTAAAAGTGCTGGTTTCATAAAGAGTTAATTTTTTGCGAACATATAGAAAGTAATCAAACCTAAACGACTTTATCTCTAAAAT
>PKDP01000138.1 GCA_002862585.1 Flavobacteriales bacterium
AATGGGATATTTGCTAAAATTGGCACTAGTGGCTCTGCAACTTCAGGAACTTCAATAACATAATCGGCTATTTCTTTTACCGTTACATCTCCCTGACTTACAATAGCAATAACAACACCGTTTCGAGCTTTAACCTCCTGAATGTTACTTACTACCTTATCATAGTGCCCCTTTTTGGTAGCAATAACTACAATCGGCATCTCTTCATCAATAAGAGCAATAGGACCGTGCTTCATTTCTGCTGCCGGATACCCTTCAGCATGTATGTAGGATATCTCTTTCAGTTTAAGGGCTCCTTCTAAAGCTACTGGGAAATTATACCCTCTTCCTAGATATAGGAAGTTAGAAGCGTTAACGAATTTCTTGGATAAGTCTTCGATGTATTCATTCATAGAAATCATACTCTTTACCTTTTTAGGTATAGACTCCAATTCAATTAATAACTGCCTGTAGTAGTTCTTTGAAATCGTGGCTTTTTTCTTTGCTAGAAGTAAAGAAATTAAGGTTAATACCGTTACTTGAGCAGTAAATGCTTTTGTAGAAGCTACTCCTATTTCTGGACCAGCATGGGTGTATGCTCCCGAATGACTAAGTCTTGCAATAGATGAGCCAACCACATTACATATGGCTAGTACCGTTGCTCCACGTTCTTTGGCTAAACGCATAGCTGCTAGTGTGTCTGCTGTTTCGCCAGATTGCGAAATCGCTAGTACCACATCTTTTTCTGAAAGAATAGGGTTTCTATACCTGAACTCTGAAGCGTATTCAACCTCAACATTGATTCGTGCTAAGTCTTCCAAAAGGTACTCTCCTATTAGCCCTGCATGCCAAGAGGTCCCGCAAGCCACAATAATAATTCGATTGGCATTGACTATTTTGTCAGAGTACGCATCAATACCACTCATCTTTATCATACCTTTCTTGCTAAGTAATCTCCCTCTGATACTGTCGGCAATGGATTTAGGTTGCTCAAAAATTTCTTTAAGCATGAAGTGGTCATATCCACCTTTTTCTATAGCTTCAAGATTCAATTCAAGTTCTTGAATAAAAGGTGTTTTTTCTATATTTTCTATGGTCTTTAACTCAACGTCTTCAGATAAAGAAAGCTTAGCTATTTCTCCCTCTTCAAGGTAAATAACTTCTTTGGTATATTCTACAATTGGTGTGGCGTCGGAAGCTATAAAGTATTCATTATCACCTAAGCCAACAACCAATGGGCTACCCATTCTTGCTACAATAATTTCCTCAGGACTATCTTCTGAAACAACTGCAATAGCATACGCACCTATAACTTCATTAAGTGCTAGTCTCACAGCTTCAAATAAGGTAGAATCCCCTTTATTTTTAATGTCTTCTATAAGGTGAATTAAAATCTCTGTATCAGTGTCACTATTAAAGATATGTCCTCTTTGAATTAGGGCTTCCTTTATGGTGTCATAGTTTTCAATAATCCCATTATGAATTATTGCTAGCTTCTTATTTTGAGAATAATGTGGGTGTGCATTAACGTCATTAGGCACACCATGCGTTGCCCAACGCGTATGACCGATTCCAATGCTGCTTGTTATATCTTTTCCCCCACAGTAGGATTCTAAATCAGCTACCTTTCCTTGTTTTTTATAAGTCGTTAAACCAGAATCATTAATAAGTGCTATTCCTGCGCTATCATAACCTCTGTACTCAAGTCTTTGCAATCCTTTTATAAGTATCGGATACGCCTGTCTATGCCCTAAATAACCAACTATTCCACACATTTAAAACTCTGTATAAATTATATTAATATCAACGTCTTGACTGATTTCTGTACGGTTAGCATTTACAGCTTCTCCAGCTGAAACAAGCACTAATGTGCTATCAGTATATGTTCCATTTATCAAATCAAGCATGTATTTTGAAATGTTGAATACGTATTGATTATCTTCCAACACTCCACCAAAATGGGCTTGTCCTTCTAAAATATCAGCAAGGAAATACGTTGTCCCTGTTGAGTCCATTCGCACCAGTGATAATGAAGGGTGTGATGGATTTAAATCTGTATTGTTTTCAGCAGAAAAAGAAATAAGAGCTTGATTAATTACTTTGTTTTCTAATTCTTGCCTTAGTGAACTCAAATTGTTGAATGTAAGGTGCAATTCAGTTCCCCCCATAGACTGAACGCCATATATATTATCCAAATCAACATTTTCCTCAATCTCGAAATGATTGATACGTGCAGCACTTGAACCTATCAATAAATCATAGGATAAGTTATCATTGTAGTGTATAGTTAGTTTAGAGCCTGCATCCTTCAAGTTAAAGTAAAGAATTGAGGATGTAACATTATCAGAAGGAGATATTTTAAGTCCTTTGAAAAAAGATAAAAAGGCTGGGTTATCGACTAAGTTATCCGTTCCAGCATCTAAAATTATTTGACCAATTTGGTCAACACTTATTTTTAAAACCGTTTGTCCAACAGTATCGCCATCAGCAATAACGCTAGTATTTGGTCTAGGCAAAAACGAATATTCTAGAGGTGTACTAAACGGACTTGCGGTCAAAACTTCATTTGAATAATAGCTGGAATCATAGTATATAGACTCATCCAACTGTTCAATTTTAATCCCCATTTCTATTGAAGTATCTCCATAATATGAAGAATACACCAAACTAAGAATCGCAGAATCAAGCACAGGACTTGCGCCAAAATCAACTGCATTCTGACTTAATAATAATTGAGTTGAGAAAGAGGCACTAACATCCTTAAAGTTAGACGATTCATAATTCCCTATTAGTGCTACTAATGGTTCATCAGTACGTACAGAGTCTGCCGATTTTGTAGCTAAACTAAAAGGATTGGATTCGTCAAGTGAGGAAATGCTAATCTTATCACTTTCTGGCTGCACTTCTAAACCAATTACTTGAGGGTCTGTACAAGAGGCAACAATAATTGAGAAAAGGGAGAATAAAAAAATATATTTCATGAAAAACGATTCGTTAATTAGGAGTATACGTCAACCTCTTCCAACAATTCATCGTACAAATTATTGTAAGGTTCTATGCAGG
>PKDP01000061.1 GCA_002862585.1 Flavobacteriales bacterium
GTTAGCTATCAAGGTTTGGGATCAATTTCAACCAGAAACAGATTTGTTCTTGACAATAGCGACAATATGTATTTTCTGGCAACTTTATACTCAAATGAAAACGCAGACTCAATTGATATTGACCCAAGTGATGAAGCAGCATACTACATCAACTTCCCCCAAGGAAATACATGGTATTCTAGTATTATAAAATTTGATTCAGACCTGAACGTAATTTATGCTAAACTAATGGATTCAGAATTAAGTTTAAATGGGATATTTAATGGTGAAGATAATGGTATAGCAATAAATAATGAGGTTTTACAATTTCTATATGTTGGAGCATCAGTTACGGATTCATCAGATGAGTCAACATTGATTGATGTTGATGTTTCTGAAGAAAATGAAATTTTAGTGGAATCCTTTGGTAGGGAAATCTTAGTTAATTATAATCTTGATGGTGAGTATATAGACCACCATGAGTTAGCAAGTAACCTAAACAACCCTCAAAACCTTTTCCATTCTAGATCATCAAGACCTATTGTTGATGCAGAAAATAATATCTATACAAAATCAATATATTACTATACCCGTGATGATGGTGGTTTTGATAGCCCGCAGTTGATAAGAATGTTCAATTCTAATTACGAATTACAGTGGGAAAAAACAATCTTAAATAATGATCTTAATCTAGCGAGTATGTATCCAGCACAGCTTCATTCAAGTGGATTAATATTTTATAAATTTAATTACTTTGATTATTTAGACCTTTCAGGTGTTGGAGCAGGTATAATATACTCAGAAGCTCCCTTTAACGCTGGCTCCGCTATAGTAGCCCTAGACACCAATAATGGAGAATTGGTACATTTGAAAAATTATCCCAACAATAGTAGGTATACTGAATTTTCAGTAAGTGATGAAGAATTATTAGTGAGTGGTAATTACAATAACCAATTAGAACTCGGGTTCAATTCTAGCGCTATTGATTACAATACTTATAATACTGTTTCTGAGCAATTTTATGCCTCTTATTTACTGAGTGAATCCCTTGGGATTGATTCAAATACATCAGAAATTAACTGGACTGTTTTTCCAAATCCAACTTCTGACGTAATAACAATAAAAATAAATAGTCTTGATTTTTCTGAACTATATAATACCTTAGGTCAAAGAATATTAGTTTCAAAATCTCCAGACATTAGCTTATCAAGTCTAAAAGCAGGGTTATATTTTGTAAAAGTGTTTGACAAAAGCGGACGGGAATTCACAAAGAAAATAATAAAGAAGTAAGTCTTCAAACGTATTGTTATTAGTTTTTATTGGAACCAAAAACATGTAAGTTGCAGAATTATTTTTTGATAACTCGCTTGTAAATACTTTGGTTTTGGGCGCTTATTTTAACAATATATACACCATTACTGAGAGACGCCATCGGAATCGCTTTTTCTGAAGTATTGAGAATTTCCCTGCCATTTAAGTCAAATAATGTATAACTTAAATCTTCCCGGATAGTGTCTATAAATAATATTTCTTCAACTGGGTTTGGATACATTGTTATTGCATCTAATTCAATATTTATGGCCCCAAGTACTAATTCTCTTTTACAGAAAGTAAGAGAAAAATCGTTTAGTATGCCTGCATCTTCATTGTAATAATCCCGAATACCAACTGTCCAAGTGCCTAAACTGCTTTTACCATCTAGATTGGACAATGGTGTAGCAGTGGGCTTGTAGGTGCCAACAGAGGGACTTGCACAGACGATATCTGATGTCGCTTGGTCGTCAAATGTAATGTCTAAATCAATTTCATTATCACAATATTCTTCATCGAAGAGGACGATTTGTGTTCCATCAGGATGCTCAATAACAATATTTAAATCTCCAAGCCAGGTATGACTAATATCAATGTTAAAATCAACATCTGAGATAACAACATCCTCATTAACCTCAATAGTTTGGAATAGATAATCTCCGAATTCATTTGCCCCT
This sequence comes from Flavobacteriales bacterium, assembly GCA_002862585.1. GTDB lineage: Bacteria > Bacteroidota > Bacteroidia > Flavobacteriales > UBA7312. Next base: position 1,968 of record PKDP01000061.1, read on the forward strand.
GCACCATCTGGAATATCCAAATTTAGGTTTTCATCAGAACTGTAAGTATAACAATCGGTCTGATATAGGTTATCTATATCAAATGGTACTGTATTTACTGAATAAAAAATGTGATTTGTCCCTTTTACCATTACCCGACACGATGCAGCAGGAGTACCAGGGGCTGTAATTTCTGCTGAGCCAACATTCGGGACATTTGAGGCCAATGTGATGTCAAAGTTTTCACCACCGTCAATCGACAACAAAATATCGATAGAATCCGCATCAATTCCATTACTTGTGGTACCTGCAACATCCCAAGTAATTGTTTGGAAAGAATCAAGAACCCATGTAAGACCTGATTCTGATTGAGATGTTACTTGAAATGGAGATCCAGTATCTACTACTTCAATCATCGTTAGATCGGTTGCAACCTGACCAGTCCCATTATCTCCCAAAAAACCACTGCCATTATCTCTGACGGTAAATGCAAAGTTAAGCGTTCTTGCCACAGAAGGGGTTACTTCCCATGTTGAAGACAAACTGCCCGCCACCACGGTTTCTAATTTGGGGAAATACCGGGTTGGAGAAGTCGAGGGTAATAGAGAACGGTACAACGGGCCTTGAGACCAATCGGACTGTGGAGTGCTAGTACTTGGGGCTTCTTCATTGTCATTTTGAGACCAATTATAAGTCAATGATTCCAAACCATCCGCATCAAATGAAGTCCCTGTCAGAAAAAATGGTGTATTGGTAGGAATAATGTAATCATTTCCAGCATCCGCTGTTGGGGATTGATTTTGAATATTTGTACTGTTGTCGCATATCCCAACATTGTAGTTGAAAAAGTCATTATATCCAGTTTTTATGAAACCACCAATATCTCTGATATTGACATAATTGAAATGAGCATCAGAGCCAATCTGAACATTGGAAGGGCAAAGCCCAGCATAGCCCATTATTGAACTACCGCTGGAGGGTTCGACTTCTGTGTTGTAGCCAGAACGGCTGCAGCTATTCATAGTGTGAAATCCATAAAAC
>PKDP01000011.1 GCA_002862585.1 Flavobacteriales bacterium
AAGGTTATTCCAAGCCCTATGTATAAAAATAAAGGTGATCCAAATACGATTAATGTTGAGCCAGGTATGGCAAAAATTAAGAAGAAAGCGTCGTTATTTTCAAATATTCTACTATTATCCACCTGATGATGATCTTTGTGTAAACTCCACAGAAAACCATGCATAACGTATTTGTGTGTAGCCCAAGCCACAAACTCCATTACCCAAAATGTCACAAAAATTACCAGAAGCCCTGTTATCAAATTCATAATACAAAATTAAGCAATTAGAGCATTTTTTTGAAGGTAATATTGGCTTTCTAAAACTTTGTTTAGACATATCTTGAACCAAGGAGTAAATTGCTCTGGAGTGTCTTTAATTTCTTTCAAGAGCTCCTCAGTATAAGCGTATTTGTAGTCACAAACTTCCGATGGATTAAACATGGGTTTGTCGTCAGAAAATCCGATGAAAACATGGTCTAATTCATTTTCGATTAGTCCGTTTTCAAAACTTGCCTTGTACAAGAAGCTAAATGAAAAATATAAATCACAAGAGATTCCCATTTCTTCTTTAAGGCGGCGTTCGGCAGCTTGCTTTGTGAATTCATTAGCTCTTGGATGACTACACGCACTATTGCTCCATAATCCTGGAGTGTGGTATTTGTGCAGCGCTCTTTTTTGGAGTAGCATTTCTCCGTTTGAATTGAATATAAAGATAGATATAGCTCTGTGCAAAAGCCCTTTTTGATGAGCTTCTAGTTTGTTCATCTTACCTATTGAGTTGTCTTTGGTATCTACAAGAATGACTTGTTCTTCCATAATTATAACGCATTAAAAATTGGGTTAATAAATGATTTCAATTCAACATTTGATTCTAGTTGTCTAGTAATAAATAAACTGTCAGATTCTAAATCATCATTGTAATTGAGAAATTTAGGTGTGTTTATTTGCATACAATACCTGAGGAAACGTAGTTCAAGATTATTTGGGTCTGAGCTAATGGCTTTCTCAAGCATTTCTTTTCCAGCGTTGAATTCTGAATATTTAAATAGAGGGTTAAGAGCAAATTTGCTGATTAGCATTTTTGAAATTGCATGGTATGAATATGCTAGAATATTTTCTTCTAAGATGCTCTCTTCAGTGAGTTTGAAAAGTTTTTGACATTCTACTTCATTGTTTGAAGCTTCTATATAGAGCTTGCGTAGTCCATTGTAATCAAAGTCACTTGCTTGAACTAATTGAAGGTTAAATGTTAAAATAAAAAAGAGTGCAATCCTCATATAAGGTTGAGTTGATTTTTGATCATTGATTGAACCATCAACGCAAGTTTATCCTTATTTGGAATACGTATGCGTTCCTCCATTACTCTTGAAGATGGTAAGGACTTAATTTTTCTGAAAAGGTTGTAGTAATAAATGTAAGCCAAGTACACTCCACCTCTTGAGCTAAATGGTAAATTTTTGATTCCTTCTAAAGCATCATCAAAATCTTCTTCTATGTCGCTTTCAATTTTGATTTTATCTTCTTCGGAAAACTCGACCATATTTACGCCTGGAAAGTACGTTCTTCCTAAGTAAGAGAAGTCACTGTTGGCATCTCTTAAAAAGTTGACCTTTTGAAAAGCAGAACCTAGGCTCATAGCCGCAGGCTTTAAGCTTTCATATTGCTCTTCATCTCCATTTACGAATACTTTTAGACACATCAGTCCAACTACCTCGGCAGAGCCTAAGATGTATTTGTTGTATTTGTCGGTGTCATAGCTTTGCTCTTCGTTAAGGTCCATTTCCATACTATCCAAGAATGTATTGATTAGGCTCCATTCAATTTGATAGTCATTTACTACTTTCTGAAAGCTGTTAAGAATAGGGTTAAGGCTAATTTTGGACTCAATAGCCTCAATAGTATCCTCCTTGAACTTGTGAAACAGACGGTGCTTGTCGTAATCATGGAAAGTATCAACTATTTCATCAGCAAAACGGACGAATCCGTAAATACCGTAAATAGGAGCGTGTAGTTTCTTGTCTAGGGCTTTAATGCCAAAGCTAAAGCTTGTGCTGTAAGCGATAGTTGTCATCTTGCTGCACTTAGCGGAAACGGAATCGAATAGATGCTTCATAATGTCATAAGATTAGATTCTACAATATGTTTGGCAACCACTTGACCAGAAATAATTGAGGGAGGAACTCCTGGGCCTGGTACAGTTAGCTGACCTGTGTAGAACAGATTATTAATTTTCTTGTTGATGATTTTAGGTTTAAGATTTGCTGTTTGAAGTAATGTGTTGGCAAGTCCATATGCATTACCCTTGTAGGCATTGTAATCTTGTACAAAGTCGTTGACACAATAACTTTTCTTGTATTCTATGTGTTCTTTTATACTTTGACCAGTGAATTTTTCAAGTCTTTTTAGCATTATTTCAAAATAGTGCTCTCTCATTTTGTCAGTATCCTCAAGACCTGGGGCGATAGGCATCAAAAAGAAAATATTTTCTTTGCCTTCAGGGGCAACATGAGGGTCTGATTTTGAAGGGCAGCAGACGTAAAATAGTGGTTTTTCAGGCCACTGTGGATCACTGTAAATTTCATCGGTATGTTGCTCAATATCTTCATCGAAGAAAAGATTGTGATGAATGAGTTTATCCAATTTTTTATTTACACCAACATAGAACAATAGGCTAGATGGCGAAAAAGTCCTCTTTTCCCAATAGGCATCATTATAGTTGCGGAATTTTGGTGGCAAGAGTTTGCTTTCAACATGATTGTAGTCTGCAGAGCCTACTACAATATCGGTATTGTATACGCCTTTGGTTGTTTGTATAGACTGGATATTTTTACCTTCTATATTCATCGATTCTACAGCTTCATCTGTTTGGAACTTTACGCCTTGCTCAAGACAAATCTTTTTGAAAGCGTCTATCACTTTACCAAATCCGCCCATTGGGTAGAAAGTGCCTTTTTTGATTCCTGAATACGTCATTAGACTGTATAGCGCAGGAGTTT
>PKDP01000093.1 GCA_002862585.1 Flavobacteriales bacterium
GGGGCGGCACCTATTTCCCCAAAGGACAATGGATGGAACAAATCCAACAAGTCGCTAAATTCTACGAAGAAAAGCCTCAGGAGATGCTGAAGTATGCCGAAAAATTAGCCAAAGGCATTCAGCTGTCCGAGCTAGTAACTTACAATTCTGAAGAAGCCTCTTTTTCGTGGAAAGAGCTGGAAAGTATGCTAAAGGTTTGGGACAGTCAGTTTGATAATAAAGAAGGCGGACCTAACAGAGCACCAAAGTTTCCCATTCCCAACAACTATCAATTTTTAATGCGGTATGCACATTTAAAAAAGGACAATAAACTCAGCGAATACGTTCAACTTACTTTAGATAAAATGGCTTACGGCGGCATCTATGACCAAGTAGGTGGAGGCTTTGCTCGGTACTCTACGGACAAACTGTGGAAAGTTCCTCACTTTGAAAAAATGATTTACGACAATGCCCAATTAGTCAGTTTGTATAGCGAAGCCTTTTTGGCATACGGCAAACCACTTTACCAACAAACGGTAGAGCAAACCTTAGATTTTATTGAACGTGAACTCAGCGACACAAGTGGGGCTTTTTATTCTGCACTAGACGCCGATAGCGAAGGTGTAGAAGGCAAGTTTTACATTTGGAAAATAGAGGAATTAAAAGCCCTTATTGGCGAAGATTACACCCTATTTTCTAATTATTACAATGTGAATAGCAAAGGCTTTTGGGAATATGGCAACTACATTTTGCTAAGGGACAAATCCGACCAAGAATTTTGCCAAAAAGAGAAGATCGATTTATCCACTTTAGAAGAAAAAGTAAGCTCTTGGAACGCTCTCTTATTGCAAGAAAGAGAGAAGCGTGTGCGACCAGGCTTAGACGATAAATCCTTAACCTCTTGGAATGCTCTAATGTGCAAAGGCTATGCCGATGCTTATATGGCTTTTGGCAATACAGACTACCTCAATAAAGCCATTAAAAACGCCAATTTCATTCTCAATCAACAGCTACAAAAAGACGGTAGTTTGTGGCATTCTTATAAAAATGGGCAGTCTACCATCAATGGTTTTTTAGAAGATTACGCCTTCAGCATTGAAGCCTTTATACGTTTGTATGAAGCTACTTTCGATGCACAATGGTTAGACTATTCCGAAGCTTTAGTGAGCTACTGCAAAAGGCATTTTTACGATGCCGAAAGTGGCATGTTTTACTTCACCTCATCCCAAGACGCCCCACTTGTAGCACGTAAGATGGAAATCAACGATAATGTGATACCAGCCTCCTCTTCTACTATGGCAAATAACCTCTTCGTATTGGGGCAGCTTTTAGGTAATGAAGACTATATACGTATGGCAAAGGTGCAGCTGAATAATATTAAAGCACAACTACCCTCTTACCCTTCGGGCTATTCCAATTGGTCAAATCTAATGCTAAAGACTATCGCTCCATTTTATGAAGTAGCTGTTGTAGGCAAAGACGCCACTTCTACAGCCTTAGAACTGTACCAAAACTATCAGCCCAACAGTTTATTACTGGGCAGCACTAATGAAAGTGATTTGCCTTTACTAAAAAACAAAATGGTAAAGGGACAAACTACCATTTACGTCTGTCAGAACAAAAGTTGTCAGTTACCCACAACGGACATTAAACAAGCATTAAATTTAATACAATGACCTATTTTAAAGAAGAACAGTATTTTAGACAAAAGTTACTTTGGCTAGTCATCTTATTTTTCCCTGCCTTTTCCTTGTATGGCATCTATGAGCAGGTGCTGATGGGTAATGTCATTGGAGACAAACCATTAAGCGATGGTGGACTTGTTAGTTTTTCATTAATTGTAGGCTTAGGCTTGCCTGTTTTATTTTGGTTTATGAAGCTCAAACTAAGGGTAAGTGAAAAAGGCACGCACTATCAGTTTTTTCCCATTCATCTTAAGGAACGCCTTATTGCTTTTGAAGAAATTAAAAGCTACAAAGCCCGCACCTATTCCCCTCTTAAAGAGTTTGGTGGTTGGGGTATCCGTTTTGGTTTTGAAAGTAAAGCCTACAACGTTAGTGGCGACAAAGGCTTACAGCTAGAACTGGAAAATGGTAGAAAAGTACTCTTTGGCAGCCAAGATCACAAAGCACTAGAGAAAGCTATGAAAAAGGCAGAAAAAGCTACTTAGGCGAACAGTCTTCTTCTTTACAGTGCAACGGAATGATTTGACGTTTTACCGCAAGCTCATTATAGCCCCAATGCCCCAATCGACTGATTTTTAAAAGAAAAAATAAAGGGACAAAAAGCCACAAAAGGGGCAAACGCAAAACAATTTGCCATACACTATCGAAACCGTAATAGACCGTTGATTGAGGGGTAAGCAATGCCAATTGTTGCAGTCCTTTTTCTTTAGAAATGAGTGTGCCTTCATAAGTGCGAATATCCTTTTGTTGGATTTTACCAAAAATATCCAAGTTTTTGAGCAAACTGCCAAAACGAAGGCAAAGCGGACACCAAGAGTCTATGTAGATGGTTAACACACTACAAAGATAGTGAATGCATTACTTCTTTACTCCCGCCACAAATTCCTTAAGGTAAAAAGGCTCGTAATAGGCTACCAGTAGCATCAATCAATCTCATTAGCACAAATGGAGGTTTCAATATTTTGAAAGGTAAACAGAAATTTTTTACGATGTAAAAATGAGCCTTTGTGCCTGGGCTGCTGAAATACTAGGGTGTAGTGAGCCACATACAGTCGCCGAAATTACAAGATCTTATCATCATGCCCTGAAATTTTACCCAGCTTCGGCAGCATTGTGCAGTGACCTTGGTTCTTTTTTTTTCCACTGTGGGCAGGCCCACTTCACGGAGGCGTTATCATGTTACAAATACGCTTTGCAACTGAATCCAGAAATGGTGACAGCTATGGCTGCAAGAATTCCATAAAAAGGTGATCGCTGTGGTTGAAACAGTTAAAAAGGTAAGCGCTATGGCTGAAATAATTCCTTAC
>PKDP01000162.1 GCA_002862585.1 Flavobacteriales bacterium
CAGGTTGGACTAACTAGTCCGGGAGCGATTGGTGCTGATGTATGCCATTTAAACCTTCATAAAACTTTTGCTATTCCACATGGAGGTGGTGGCCCCGGAATGGGACCAATTTGTGTAAGCAAAGACTTGGCTCCATTTTTACCTAAGAATGCGCAAGTAAATATGGGTGGGGAAAAAGGAATTACAGGAATTTCTGCTGCTCCATGGGGAAGTGCTTCCATCTTGTTAATTTCTTATGCCTACATTAAAATGTTGGGTGCAGAGGGTTTGACACAATCTACCAAATATGCTATTTTAAGTGCCAATTACATCAAATCGCGCTTGGAGTCCGCTTATGACATCTTGTATACAGGAAAGGAACATGGAAAGGTTGCTCACGAGTTAATTTTAGATTTTAGACCCTTTAAACATTCCTTGAAAATTGAAGTCGAAGATGTTGCTAAACGACTAATTGATTTCGGATTTCATGCACCAACAGTCTCCTTTCCAGTTGCAGGAACCTTGATGATCGAACCTACTGAAAGTGAAAGTAAGATAGAGCTAGACAGATTTTGTGATGCCATGCTCGCTATTAAAGAAGAAATCGACCAGATCGCTAAGGGAGATCTTCACACTGAAGACAATCCATTAAAAAATGCGCCGCACACCATGCTTGAGGTTTGTGCTTCAGAATGGAATCACTCTTACACTCGAGAATTAGCTGCATTTCCCTCCAACTTTAGTAAGACCAATAAATTTTGGCCTAGCGTTGCAAGGGTTAATAACTCGCATGGAGATCGAAACCTAATTTGCACCTGTGCTCCAATCGCTGCTTACCAAGAATAAGTATGTGGCTATCTTATAAAAAGTGTTGCTTTAAAACTCTTCTCCAGGAGCCTCCATCTTTTTAGTAATTATCTAAATCCATGGAAACGGCAAGGTATATATCTTTGTAAATTTCGGAATAATACATCGTCTCGAACCCTGGTTATCGTCATCTATTCATGATATTTTTACAGGATTATTAAATATTTTGTTCATTGATTTTTGCAATAGATTTGTCATCCTATTTTGACAATTCCATGACACTATAAATCACCTATAAATTGCTTACATAGTACTTTTGAAAGACCTTTGAATACGAGTATTAAACCTTTAAATTAAAAAATTCGAAATGAAACAAATATTTACTTTTTTTCTTCTTTTTATTTTCAACATTTCTTCCGCTCAATTATTGGAGGACAGTGTGATTATGGGTCCTAGTTTCACCAATGACATCTTTTATAGTTTTGATAATGGCGAAGTGGGTTCATACAGCGGAGCATCCTGGACAGTCGCTTTTTACAACAAGTCACAATCTGGAGCGATAATGCTAAATGGTGGTCATGGTGTGGAGTTATGGAATGCCAGTGATGACATATCCCAATTTGCGAATATTATCGATACTGTGGGAATTGGTTCTTGGACGCAACTATACGATACGGATACGATATGGAATGCTAACTCAGCGTTTGAAGGAGATGCATTGAATAGCAATTGGAATTATGGTTGGGGCGATTACGATATAAGTACCCATATTATTCAAGGTTCAAGAATTTTTGTTTTAAAATCAATTGAACAAAAATATTTTAAAGTTCTTGTTGAAAAAAAGGATTATGGTGTTTTCCACTATCGTTATGCTAGCCTAGATAATAGCTTCGATACGACCATAGTGGTTAGAACTCCAGACTACTTAAATAAGTCCTACGCCTATCTCAATATGGATAATCACACCTTACAAGATAGAGAGCCTAACCACAGCGAATGGGACTTACTTTTTACAAAATATTCAGCAGATTTAGGCTTTGCATATTATCCAGTGACTGGAGTTGTATCCAATGAGGGTATAGAAGTAGCTGAAATAAAAGAATTACCCAACAATGCAAGTTATACAGCGCAAGATTTCAACCCTTCAAAAACTGTTATTGGTAGTGATTGGAAAACTTTTGACACAATTGCAAACACATACAACCTTCAAGATTCGTTAACTTATTTCGTTCAAACAGAAAACGGAGATGTATACAAGCTTCATCTCACTGCATTCGAAGGTAGCTCTACTGGAAAAATAAAGTTTAATAAAGAGTTAGTATCAACAGGGCCTACAGGTATTCAGTCATCCAACGAAGTACTGAGTTTACATTCAATTTACCCCAACCCAAGCATTGGCAGCGCAGACATTGTTTTCTCAAATACAAGAAAGGAGAATATTAACATTCGTGTATACAACCTAGTTGGCAATTTGGTCTACCAGGCTAATGCAGATTCTAACATCGGCTTAAACAGCTTTCGAATCAATTTAGAGTTTGTTGAAAATGGAGTGTACCTTGTTCAAATAGATAATGGATTTTTTGTCAAAACCCAAAAGTTAGTTATTAATAACTAAGGTAAGCGCATGAAGCGGATTCTTCCAATCATATTTTGTTTAGTTTTATGCCTTGCCAATAATGTCGAGGCACAAAACTTTGTACAAGTATTTGATGCAAGATCATTAGAACCCCTTCCCTATGCGCACATAACTCTAACAGAATTAAGTTCTAAGCAGTTTATTAAAACCATTAGTGACACTGATGGTAGACTTGAATTACCCTTCGCAGGTGAAACAAACTTTGAACTTAGTCATATTGGGTATGAACCCATTTCAAAACTTATTAAACCAAGAAGGAGTATTATTATTTATGCCTTTTCTTTTGAAACTGCAATTGATGAAGTGGCGATAACAGGCAGTCCGAAAGAAAGTAGTGCCGATGAAAGCATGTATGATGTTCATATAATTGCTCAAGAGGAACTCGAACAGCGAGCAGCGGTCAACTTATCAGATGCATTAATTAACCAACTTAATTTTCAAATTAGTAGAGATGGGGTTCTTGGATCTCAAGTTAATCTGCAAGGTTTAGGCGGAAACAATGTTAAAATCATGATAGATGGAGTACCTATCATTGGTCGCCTT
>PKDP01000129.1 GCA_002862585.1 Flavobacteriales bacterium
GTATTTTTCTGGGTCAATGTTACAATTTCTTAGTACGTTGGGGTCAACCATACCGCAGCCTAGTATTTCGAGGTAACCGGTATACTTACAGACGTTACAACCCTTGCCCGAACAAATATTACACGATACATCTACCTCAGCACTTGGCTCTGTGAATGGGAAATAGGACGGTCTAAGTCTTATCTCAGTTTTATCGCCAAACATCTCTTTGGCAAAGTATAGCAAGACTTGTTTTAGGTCTGCAAAAGATACGTTTTCATCAATGTATAAACCCTCAACTTGGTGAAATATACAGTGTGCACGGGCTGATATCGCCTCGTTTCTATACACTCTTCCTGGTGAAAGTGTGCGTATTGGCGGCTTATTATTTTCCATATACCTTACTTGCACCGACGAAGTATGTGTACGCAAAAGTATGTCTGGATTAGTCTGAATAAAGAAAGTGTCCTGCATATCCCTAGCAGGGTGTTCTTCAGGAAGGTTTAAGGCGGTAAAATTATACCAATCGTCTTCAATTTCTGGTCCTTCAGATAGGGTAAAGCCTATGCGGTTAAAAATTTCTACAATTTCATTTTTGACCAAAGACAAAGGGTGTCTGCTACCTATTGAGCCTTCTGTAACGGGCATTGTTAAATCAAGCCCAGAAGATTCTTTTTTGGATTGAGTAAATGTACTTTTACCTTGCTCCAATTTATTTTGAATTGTTTGCTTAAGTTGATTTAAGGCTTGTCCGAAATCCTTTTTTTGCTCATTTGGAACGCTCTTAAAATCTGCAAATAGGTTATTCATTAGGCCTTTTTTTCCTAAAAATTTAATCCTAAATTGTTCTAATTCTTCGGCGTCCATAGCCACAAAAGAATTTACTTCAACTAAAAGCTGTTGAACTTTCTCTAACATACTACTTTATTATACTAACTTTCATTGCCGCTTTTTCAAGAGGTAAGTTGTTTTTATTTCTCTTAAGGTTAGAAATATTGGTAATGACTTCTAAGCCTTTTATAACTTCACCAAACACAGTATATCCACCGTCTAAATGCGGTGTTCCGCCAACAGATGAGTACGCTTTTTCCTGAGTATCAGATAGCTTCACTCCCATTCGTTGTTCAATCATCGCCATTTTTTGAGCATCATATACCTGTCCTTCTACTATGTAAAATTGTGAGCCTGAAGATTCTTTTTTTGGATTTACCGCATCGCCCATTCTGGCTGCTGCTAGAGCTCCTTTTTTATGTATTAAATTGGGGTTAAATTCTGCTGGCAAAGTATAACCCGGTCCACCGTTACCAATTTGCTGACTAGGGTTTGCTTCTTTTGATACGGGATCTCCACCCTGAATCATAAAATTTGGGATCACTCTATGAAATAGCGTGCCATCATAAAAGCCTTTTTCGACTAACTTTATAAAATTATCACGATGGGTTGGTGTTTCATTGTACAGTTCAGCAATCATTTCGCCATGTACAGTTTCGATTTTTACTTTTACTCTTTCTTGAGAGAATGCAGAGAATGCTAAAACTAAGGCGAATATAGTGGTTAAAATTGGTTTCATATAATTGTTATCTTTGAAAAAGCAAATTAACAAATAATCATTTACAAAATGAAGATAAGTAAAGTACTCATTCCATTATTATTAGTGTTTTCCTTTATTTCTTGCAGCGAAGAAACTATCACCAAAGGCGTCATCAGTGTCTATGATATGGACGGCAACACTGTTTCTGGTGCTACTGTCGTGCTTTCTCAAGAAGAAATAACTGGTGTTACTCAAACGAATGTTATTAGCACTTTAGTGTCTGATTTTAATGGACAAACTGAGCATATCTTGGAGCTAGAGGCTTTAATGAATGTTACAGCCTTTATTTTATCCTCCTCAAATGACACTGTCCTACTAGGTCAATCTGTTATTCGATTCGTTTATGGAAAGACGATTTACAAAGACATCGAAATTCTCCCTACTAACTAAGAAAAATATTCAATTACAGCTTCCTTAATGAGCTTATCTTGATCTTTAGGGCTTAAATCGGGAAGTTTTTCTGTTGATTTCCAGTGTGGCCATCCCTCTTCGTCATGACCTTCAAATTCATAATAATCCCACTGGCTTAACAATGCGCAAACGGCAATATGAATAACATCTAATTTTTGATTTTTATTGAGCTTTAAATGTCCTTTGCCCAATTCTTGAATGCCTATTAAAAATAAAATTCCTTGAAAATCTAAATCCTCATCGAAGCAATTGTTTAATTTTTCAACTAAATTATTCCACTTTAATTTCATTCCGTCATTCATCATACAAAAATACTACTTTTGAAGAGTTATGAACTACTTGGATATAATTTTGGCGATACCCCTTTTGTGGGGCTTACATAAAGGCGTATCGAAAGGCATTATTAAAGAACTAGCTTCTCTAGTGGCGTTGATTGTTGGTATTTATGGTGCGGTACATTTTGCGGATAGTATTCAGCCCTATTTGAAAAGCGAATTATTTATTGAATCGTCCTTTTTACCCATAGTATCCTTTGCCATTACGTTTATAGTTATCGTTTTAGTGGTTCGTTTCGTTGGTTTTATAGTCGATAAAATCATCAAATTGGTTGCTCTAGGGCTTGTGAGCAGACTACTTGGGGGTGTTTTTGGTGTCCTCAAAACAGCCTTCATAATTAGTGCCTTATTATTGGTCTTCAACACCTTTGACTATCACCTAAACTTAATTCCTTTGGAGCAAAAGAACTCTTCTGTGTTGTATAAGCCTATTTCGAATATGATTCCGTCAATTACCCCCAACGTAAGCGATGGTAATTCCCTTATTGATGAAGCAGAAAAAATTTGGGAAGATGCCGAAGAAAAGATTAATCTTCAATAATAGCCGCTATTCCTGGTAACACTTTGCCTTCTAAGTACTCGAGCATAGCTCCTCCTCCTGTTGAAACATAACTTACCTTGTCTGACAAGCTGTATTT
>PKDP01000055.1 GCA_002862585.1 Flavobacteriales bacterium
AAAGCTATAAGTAAAGTTAGTACCCGATGAATATGTTCCGCTAAGTGCATCGCCAGTAACTAAATTGTTTGAAATTGTTACAGTAGCACTTTTCAAGTTTGTGTCGTCAACATCAACAGGCGTGTCAATTTCACTATCAACAACCGTTGCAGCATCGTTCTCTGTGTAAGCCAATGTGTCTACAGCTCCTAGTTGTGATGGAGCATCGTTAATTGCAGTAACATTAATTGTTAATGTAGCTTCTGTTTGATCCACATCTACACCTTGAACAGATGGATTTACATTTGGTGAGCCTGCAAAAGATGTTCCTCCGTTGTCACGAACTTTAAAGCCAATAGTTGCATAGGAATTACCATTTGCATTACTGGCAGCTTGGTAAGTAATATTTGAAAGGTCAGAAACTGAAATGGTTTGATTTGATGATATATTAGATCCAGATAACTGAAATGTACCACTAGTAGGTAAGGTGGATATAGTTACATTAATCATAGAATTACCATCGGCATCTGTAAACTCAAAATCATCAGATGTAAATGATCTAGAAGTGTCTTCAACTGCGGTTATAGTCTTATCGGTACCAGATGGAGCGTCGTTGACGTCAGCAATTGTTATATCAGTAAACAGAGTAGCGGTTTGTGCGTCTTCATTACCGGTAACTTGAAAATAAACTCTTAATGTGCCAGAACCTCCTCCGTCAGTTTCGTAGTCAAGCAATCCGGATGCAGTAAGTGCAAAGAGACCATCACTCTCAAAAACAGTAAATTTACTATTGTTTGTGTTATGGTCAGCATCACCCTTTTTCGTTTGGATTTGTGAAGCTGATGACAAAGATATAGTGTGTGTATTACCAGCATCTGAATCTGTTACAGATAATACACCAATAAATGTAGATGGGCTTGTGGAATTATTTTCTGCAATATTAGACTCACTTAAACTAACTGAAGATGCAGGGTTTTGGGAAAACAATGATAACCCAATAAAAATAAAGGCTAGTGTAAGAAATCGGGTTGTTAATAAAACCTGTATTTTAAAGAATTTCATAAATGATGAAAACAAAATATTATTGGCCATATTATGGTTTAACACAACTACAAATATAACTTATATATTTAATATTGTTCAGAATAAAGATTAAAAAAAAGTGCACTTTTAAAAAAAAAGAAAAAATAATTTGATTGACACAAAAAAAATATTAAGATGATTTGTAATAGATATTTTCTATTTTTAATGATAAAAACAATATAAATTAACTATAATAAAAAGTCAATATAACAGCTGTTTAGGGTAACGAAAATATTATTTTGGGGAATTGGTTGAGTTAGTAGAAATAATCCCTTAAACGGCCTTATTTTAAGAAATTATTAATTTTTTAAAATTTTCATGCTAAAAATAATGTTTTCAAGTTTGTTTAATATCACAAAATTATAGATGCCTTTAGGTAAGGAAAAAATACTAACCTCATTGTCTTTATTTTTAAAATCCCCTTTTTTTACTAATTGGCCCAAATCATTAATTATCCGATATGAATTATTAAGAGAAGATAATTTCACGTACAATGAATTAACAGCTGGGTTGGGATAAACAATAACTGGCTCAAATTTTGGAGAGGTATTTGATGTGTGTTTTAGAGGGGATTGGTAGCCGTAGTAAAAATTTGATAATGGAACAGAACAAATGGGCTGACCAACTGTTTGTCGAATTTTTTTCGTTTTAACACTAGATAATGAATTTACAGACGAACGAACTAGGTTTTGCCCATATGAATTGCCAGCAAAAAAAGCTAAATTGCAGAAATAAATGAAAAACTTCATACAAGTTTTTTTTAAAGTTAAGATGTTTAAAACAATTTTTGGAAATTTATTGATCTTTTTTGTGCCTTTTCTTTTGAGTGGACAAAGTATAAACTTTGAAATCGGCCAAACAACCTCATTTTATTCGCACAAAACTCAATCGCCAGAAATCAATTTTTTCTCAACCACTGGACAATCATTTAGATTTTCATATTCAAAAGAATTTTTAAACAACCATGAAGTCAGTTTTGGTATTTCATTAGAGCAAGCAAATAGTATCGGCAGGGTTATAAACACAAAACTTATTTATGACACTCGCTTTTTGGGTGTATTTACCAAGCTTGATTATAACATAGTTAGTCTTGTGAACAGAAAGTTTTGTGCTTCATGCACTAATATTCAACTATTTGCAACTCTTGGAGGGCAACTATCTTCATTAGTTGCGGGGACTCAAAAAATAAATCAATCTACTTTTAATCTCAAAGGGGTTGAGGATTTTAAGGGCTTATGGATTTCGCCATTAATTGGGATAAAACTTAGGTTTGATGCTAGTGATCTTGTCAGTTTGTATGGTGCTTATGAATTTATACCCATGATAAATATTACTGATAATAAAGAAAAGTTTAAGATAAACCAAAGTATAATTATTTTCGGATTCAGATTATGGCTCTAAGACATTTTATTTTTTCTGTTTCTATCTTTATGTTCTGCAATTTTAGTTATGGGCAGAAAGGAATTTCATACCAAGGTGTAATACTTTATCCAACTGTTGAAATCCCAGGAATTGACTCTAATGTAACTCCTTATTCTGAAAAAGATGTATGTATTAGATTTGGAGTTTATGATGACAGCAATTTATTAGAGTACTCCGAAACTCACAATACTAGAACTGACTATTATGGGCAAATAAATTTAGTGATTGGCAGGGGGGACAATCCTTCTCTCGCAGGTAGACTAGAAGGTCTTAGATGGGATGGTACAGCTAAATTTTTAAAAGTTGAATTAGATTACATTGGTGCTTGTAGTGACTGGACAGATGTATCATATGATGAGCTTAATTATGTGCCATTCGCTTTTTATGCACTTGAGTCTGAACAAAGCACATTTGTGGGTCAAGGTAATACACCTATAATTGTTACAGGATCTGGCAATAT
>PKDP01000014.1 GCA_002862585.1 Flavobacteriales bacterium
AATTGATGTGTTTTTGTTTTGAAAATTCTCAATAAAGTTCGAACTTTAGTAAGTTTGGGTCACAAAGGGAATTACAGAAATGTATTTCCTTTTTTATTTTATGTACACGCTGTATCTACTAGTATTTTAATTCATCAATAATTTACTATCTTTGATTAATAAAATAATTTTTAATTAAAAAAATGAAAAACTTAAAATTACTTACATTATTTCTAGTTCCTTGTCTTTTCATTATGTACAGTTGTGGATCAACCAAATACGGAAAGGGAGTTGCAAAAAAAGTTGAAATGCCGTTCGCGGAAGAAGATTACGTAGATAATTCTACATATGTTTATTCCATACAAAGCACTCGTGGCACTGGTTCAAAATCTGCTATAAAAGCTGCAACACTTGCAAAAGCTAAAAATGAATTATCAGCAAAAGTTAGGTCTCAAATAATTAGTAGTGCTACTATTAATCAGGATGGAGAAGACGGTGCAGACTTTTCTGAATCATTCAAAGCCACAATTACTGATAACGTTAATAAAATTGTTGAATCAACAGTTTTAATTAAAAGTGAATGGCTAACTTATGGCAAAAGTATTTCAGGAAAAGAAGAATTTGAGTACTGGGGTGTGTACAGAGTTAAAAACAAATAATCACCAATTATAATCAGATCAGTTTATGAAAGAATCAATTGTATTATTGATATCATTGGTGGTGTTATCTTGCTCTAGTGTAAAATCAAATCTCACTGGCTGTTCAAACATCAATAGTCAAAATTACTTTATTGAAAAGATTATAGATAAAGATAATGTCAATGATCTTTCTAACGCAGATAAACTTGAACTTAAGCAAGATTTAATTTCTCAAATTAGCTCATCAGTTGGAAAGGAATCTAAGATTTTTTTAGGTATAACTGAAAATCAAGCTTATGAATCTTATGGTGAAGATGTACTAATTACTTCTTATGGATATTTAAATGACCCGGATATTTCATACTGCAAAAGAAATGGGGATTATTTAGTGATTCTAAGTACAAACAAAAAAGATTTTATACAACAAACCAAAACTCAGTTTGAAAATGAAATCGATATAAACATTCAAACCATATCTAGTATTTTAAGGAACTTTGATTCATCTAAATATAGCTTTAATTCCCAGCAGGCTAAAAAGTTTAACATCAAATCTCAGCAATTAAATTCCATGCATTCCCTAGTTGTTAACGATGAAAATTACTCACCTGAAAGTATTAACAGCCTAAACAATAAGCTAGCTCAATTTTCAAGTATGGTAGCAGAGTTCTCAAAGCTAAGCTATGTTTTTGATGATCAAAAAATACAAATAAGCTCTAAAATAAATAAGGGTTTTTATAAGGAAGCTTATTTTGACTTGATTATTTTGATGAACTCATACGGACAAAACTCTGTTGAAGGGACTGAAATATCATCTATTTTAAAGAACTTAGAGTATAAAGTACAAAGTGAATGGGAAACTAATTCAACAGCCTTTTATAATAGCATTAGAGGCTCTAACATTAGCCAAGCCGAACAAGAACTAGCTAAATTATCTAATCTTATAATTACTACTAGATATAAAAATAAATTTAAAATCCATGATAACGTTTTTAGAGTAGCTAGAAAGAAATTTGAAAAAGAAAAACTTCGTTCAAATAGTCTAAAAAATCAAGAAATTTATTTTGGAATCAATGCTACAACAAGCTATGGTAATATAATTTCATCAGACACTTCAATTTCCTTGGATTCTGAAACGAGTAATTTTAATCTTGATAGGATTTTACCTTCTTATAAGATAGGGTATAAATACTATTTTAGGCCTGAAAAAAGATTAGGAATTTTCTTTAATTACAAATCAAATAGCAATAAATTTATTGAACTAAGTTCTATTTCAGATTCAGATTACGAATTTCCTTTTGAATCTAACTTTAATGAGATTCAAGTTGGCTTTTCTGCAGGTGCTTTCGATTTTTCTTTTGGAAAAATTCTAAAATCAATGACTGTTAACAACGAAGAAATTGAGTTCAATACAGCTTCTTTAAACCTTTCTCTAATTACCACAGATGGGAACCCCAAAGGAGAAAAGAATTATTTCAATTTATATGGAGGAATTAACTTAATTTCTGATTTTGAAGATACTAACTATGTGAATTTTGTGATTGGTTTAAACTATCATTTAAGGTTTAATCGAAAACTTAATAAATCAGATAGAACATATCTTTCAAGATTTTAGGTACAAATAATTCTTTTTTGAATCGTGTTTGATGTTTAGCTTATTCAATCAAATCACTAAGAATAGATATATAGTTAGGATAACTAATCTTTCATGACTCATATAGGACATGATTTGTACAGCCTATTCATTTAAAACGGAATAAAACATTCGGCCATTTTTGCTATTTCAAAAATAAATGGCTTTTGACCGTTAATTAACTTCGAACTACTATAAGTTTGGGTCACTGATTTATTCCCAAGAATAATTTTTTATTTCTGGGAATATTTTTTTGAGTACATATCACTAATTCCACTCAAAAAGTCCGAACTATTGTATGTTTGGGTCACTAAACCGGAGAATTGATTCATAGGAATTGGTTCTCCATTTTTTATATTTGAAATTTCCTTCGATAAAATCGGAATAGAGCCAAAAATATCGTTTACTTTTTGGGTTTGTACTATTTAATGTAATTACCATAAAACTTAAAATAATTTTCAAAAAATAGTTTTCCAATTTTTTTCATCCCAGTGTAATTATAATGATTTGCTGGCTTTCCATTCCAATCATGAGTATAGCGTGGTGTGTAGTTTTCATCAGATGACTTGAGACTTCTTTCAATTAAAGTAACATTAGAAAGATTTAGACTTGTTTCTTTCATTTTATTTATGACTTTATTACTTCCTACACCAAGCATCAAAAAAGGTAAATCATCTACTTTATAATGC
>PKDP01000166.1 GCA_002862585.1 Flavobacteriales bacterium
TAAAAATTTCACTATCAAAGTCTAAGTCTTCCTGAGAATAAGCAATGTACTTGCTGTCTGGACTCCAACTTACATCTTCTGCCTCGGCCCATCCAGAGGAACACGCTTTGCTATTGGATATAACTCCATCTTCGATATCGGCTAGCATTAAATTTCCTCTACCTACTCTGTAAACTATTTTTTTGTGGTCTGGCGAGAGCAAAATATCGTATACATCTTCTTCACTACTAGTGAGTTTGGTGATTGAAATCCTTAAACTCCTTTCTAATCCAACCAGAGTATCTTTAGAAACAGCTTTATATATTTCATTATGTCCGTCTCTATCTGAAACAAATAACAACTCTGTATCACTAATCCATTGAGGATTTCTATCTCTGTAGAAGTGATTACTTACGTTATTAGAGTTTTTTCTATCCTTTTTATTTTGTTTCACAAAAATTTCTCCATTAATTTCAATAGCAACTAATTTTCCGTTTGGTGAAACATCAAAATCCGAGATATCTGAGCTTGTAGAAACCTCTTTTTCAGTTTCAAATTTGTAATCTGATTCTATTTTTAAGTTGATCTTTTTAGATTGTCCCCCGCTTATTTGATATAAGTCAAAAAGAGTTGTATAGAGAATAGTTCCTTGATTACTGACAGAAAAAGAAACAACACCATTTTTATTTTGGTTTGTCATTTTTTTGGAATCGCCTTTTAGTGAACCATCCGTATTTATGGATTGCTTAAAAATATTATACCGGCCACTTTCAGCTCCTATATAAAATAAATTACCCGCTGCATCCCAAAGTGGCGAATGATCATTCTTTTCTGAAGAAGTCACTTGAAAATAGTTGCCTGTTTTAATGTTATAAATCCAGACATCTCTTTGAGCTGAACCAGAATAATCTTCTCTAGAAATCCTGCAAGCTCCTTTCACAAAAGCTACCAAATTACCATCGGGAGAAACAGTTGCCATACTACCTAAAGCTGTTATAAATCTTTGAGGAGTACCACCATTAGAATTGACTCGGTAGATTTGCTCATCCCATTCAGGCCCTTTTAAAACCCTAGTTGTAGCAAATACAATATCGTTGGAAGATGTCCAGTCATGAGGTGTGTCTGCTGTTGGATAGTACGTTAATTGTATTGGTATTCCTCCATTTTTGCTAATCGTAAAAATATTATTCGCTCCTTTTCTGTTCGAAGAAAAGGCGATTTTATCCCCAGAAGTATTCCAAACAGGGTTACTCTCATAAGCTTCGTGAATGGTTATACGTTTTGTTTGCTGAGTATTGAAGTTGTAAACCCAAATATCTCCTTGATAAGAAAAAGCCATTTCTTGGGCATTTGGACTAATTCTTGGCATACGAATCAGTGAGTTTTGTGCTGAAAGAAATCCTGTAGTCAGCAAAAAAAATAGGATACACAATCTTGTAATCATAAGTATTAATTATTATGAGTTAATTTGAATGGTAAATTTAAAGAAAATTCATTAGTTGTGTGAAAAATCTAGCAGGAAGATTAGGTGTCACTTTGAAATTAAAATAATTCCAAGTCAATCCCAAAATAGTCTGATTTCATTTCTATTTGCTCCACAATTATTCTTGGAAATAACTTTTATTTTTGTTTTGAGTAAATTCTACTTGGTTCAGACCAAGGAGTAGCATTGTCAATCTGTCTACCTAAACCAACAGGTCGCTTCTGAGCAGCAATAATTCGGTTATTTAAAACAGTAATCAAAGAATCTTTAATGTTCTGAAAGTCTTGATGCCCTGCAAGGTTATTAAGCTCAGATGAATCATCAAAATGATCGTATAATTCATGTTGCTTTAAGCCTTGATATTCCCATTGATTTAATCGATACCTATTTGTTTTTATTGAGTAGCCTTGCGAAATACCCTTATCTCTATTTACCTGTAGCTCAGAGAGGGCACTTTCTCTAATAATTATCTCTGAATTTTCAAGCATTGGCACAATACTTTTACCACTTAAAAATTGAGGTGGTTTAAATTTAACTAAATCCATAATTGTAGGATATAGATCAACTAATTCTACCAAATTATTAATTTTTTTATTCCCTTTTATTCCAGGCCCTGCGATAATCAAGGGAACCCGAGTAGAATTTTCAAAAAGTGTTTGTTTTTGCCAATGGCCTTGTTCTCCAAGATGGTAACCATGGTCTGAGGTAAAAATAACTATCGTATTTTTATCTAGTCCCGTTTCCTTAAGCTTATCTAAAACACTACCAATTTGAGCATCCATAAAACTGGTGGTGGCATAATAAGCTCTTTTTATTTTCTTTGCTAATTGGGTATCTAAATTAAGTTGCTCTTTTTTTGCTCGAACTGAAAGGGCTGCTGTTGTTGGAATTGATTTTAAATATTCCTGTGAGCTCTCAGGAACTTGAAAATCATCTATGTCATAGAGATCAAAATATTTTTTTGGAGCAACAAAAGGAACATGAGGTCTATACAATCCAAAAGCTAAAAAGAAATTCTCATCACTCTTAGAAAACTCATCTAAAAAACTCATGGTTTCCAGGGCGCCAATACCATCTGTCTGTTCTGAATCTGTGCCTTCTGATTCTAACCAACTAAGAGTACCCCCATCTAGTTTCGGTTTTAAGGAATTAATTTTATACTCCTCAATTTTATCACGCCCATAAGGGTTAACAGTTCTGTCCCAAGTAAATGAATCATCATGACCTGCAGTACCAATATCTCTTGGGTTGTGGTAATGAAATATTTTTCCCACTCTGATAGAATTATAATTCTCCATTCTAAACTTTTGACCAATTGTAATAACATCTGGAATTGTTTGTCTTACATAAAGTCGTAATTTTTTAGACTTTGTTTGGTCTGGATATAAACCAGTCATCAAAGAAACTCTAGAAGGCCCGCAGAGTGGGTACTGCACATGTGTATTATTAAATAACACACCCTTATTAGC
>PKDP01000092.1 GCA_002862585.1 Flavobacteriales bacterium
GTTCTCTTCTTTTTGTAGTTTGGGATTCATCAAAAACATCAATAATTATTTCTTCTTGTGGGAAGTAAATCCTCCAAGCAACGAAAACCTCGACTTCAATTCTTGATTCAAATTCTTTTTTAACAACTTGACCTTCCTCAACTTTACTTGTCAAATCTGGAGAATAATTTTTCGTTGTAACATCAGAATCAAATGATTCTAAAACAATAAGAGCTTCAGAACCATTCTTTTTACAAATTTCTTCAATGACTTCCCAATTTAAAAGCTCTGACATTTTTCTAGTACCAGTTCCATATAATTCTTCATTAACTGATGCTTGTTTAGCTGTAAATCTTGAATATTTAATTAGTCCAAATTTTAACCCTGAAGTTGCATATTCAGCAGACCTTTTATCTATACCAATTCCCTCACCACTTAAAAAACCTTCCCAATTCTTGGCTAATCCTTTTCCTTCTGGAGCTTCATTTCTTTGTACAATCGAAAACGTAACAACATCAGAAGGAATATCGATATCAGAAGGTTTAACAACATCTAAAATTATTACACTCATACATGATTCTAGCATGAACGCGCACAAAAATAACAGACTAAATAATCCAACTATACTTTTCATTATTTCTAGTTTTAATCAGTTTAACAAACAATTAACTATTGTGGTGCCAAAACGTATTGTTAAACTCGTTTTCCAAATTAATGACACAATAAATAAAAACATTATTTATCGATTTAAAGTTATCCAACTATAAAATATTTCAGAATTTAAAATTGCATTTAATTATGAGGTGTAATGAAATGTAGTTATTGTAAAACGCCACAAATCATCAGAATCCTTTTTTCTTATTTGTTTCACGGGATAAATATTTCATGAAATTAAAAAAATCACAATCATTTAAACTCTTATTTACCAATACAATATCTAACTATCCTTACTCCACTTGGTTCTATTTTTGCTTAACACAAATGTGACACAAAAAATACGCTCCGATTTGAAAGAAATTAAGGTGAGCAGCCCTATTTAATTTTCATAAAGACAATAGCGTTAAATTCAATTATAGTCTATTCCTATTTTTTCCAGCTTTTATAATCTGATTGTTTCTGCTACCTATTATTACTTTTTCTGCTCAAAAAAGTAGCTTTTGAAGCAGTAAAACTGTAATTTAATAGCAGAAAAAAGAGAAATGAAAGAAAAGCAGGTTAAGAAAATCATTCAATTTATTAGAAAAAACCAAAGTGTTTCAGCCTCAGATTTGTACAAAACAATAAGTCTTGGTGAAAGCACTATTAGGAAATACCTAAAAGAACTTGCAGAAGCCAACCAAATTATTGCAACTGGAGTTGGTAGAGCTACCAAATATATAATCGCACCATCTTTTGAATTGTTGGCACCAGTTAATTTGGACGAGTACTATTCAAAAGACATGGATAATAGAAACGCCAAAATTGGGTATGATTTCGATTTAATTTCTGACATTCTTCAAAAATCGGTGCTATTTAGCAAAGAGGAACAACAACGCCTCGATGAATTACAAAAAAGATACTTAAAAAGTATTGACTCTATTGGAGAATCTATTTACAAAAAGCGACTTGAGGTACTGGCTATTGACCTCATTTGGAAATCGTCTGAAATAGAAGGAAACACCTACTCTTTGCTGGAAACCGAAGCGCTCATAAAGCAACATGAATTGGCTAAAGGAAAAACACAACTAGAAGCTACCATGCTGCTTAATCATAAAAAAGCTATTGATTTTATAACGGATGATTTAGATTATTTAAAACCGCTTACACTAAATAAAATAATCGACATTCACACTTTATTAATTGGCGGTTTAGGTGTGAGTAATAACATAAGAAAAAGAGCAGTTGCAATTACCGGAACCAACTACAAACCGTTATACATTGAATCTCAAATTAAGGAAGCTTTGGAAGACATTGTTAATTTAGTTAACCAAAAAGAAAATGCTTTCGAAAAAGGTTTATTATTACTCTGCTTACTCTCCTATCTTCAAGCCTTTGAAGATGGAAACAAACGAACAGCTCGAATAATAAGTAATGCCGTTTTAATGAACTACAATTTTTGTCCTTTAAGCTTTAGAAGTGTTTCTGCAATCGATTACAAAAAGGCCATGCTGTTATTTTACGAACAAAATAACATTTCGGCCATGAAACAAATATTTATCGATCAGTATGAGTTTGCTGTGAATCAGTATTTTGATTTGTAAAAGAAATAGACAGATGAACTCTGTTAAAAAAAACAAATAAACGCTCCACGTTTTTAGAGCTGTCAAACTACGAATTACCAATTCGAATATAAATTTATTTACACAATTGGTAGGAAAAACAAACTTGCGAAAGTAAGTAGTCCGATAGTCTCTTTTTTTAAGTTTTCGCCTACGGTATATTTATATTGCTTATAAAAATTTTTCGTAAAACTAAAAATAGCAACCAACAAATCATATGTTGATTTATAAACCGGTAAATCAGAATATAAAGCCATTTTTTTCAAATTCAACCGCTTCGCGGTGTTAAAACATAAATTAATCCCTGAGGCAACGGACAGAAAGACCATAATACTTATACCTGTAATTACTGATTATGTAGTCAGTTCTATAATTCAACTTGCGGTACCAAGCAATGTTTGTTTTGAACTGCGAAGAACTCCACCAGAAACCACCAGCACCAATATTGGAGAAATCAAAATTGTTGTAACGAGTGCCGCCCGGAAGACCTAACCATCCATAAACATCTGTTCCATTTCCACTTGTTCCATCTCCTTTATCTTTCCAACCAGATTTAGATTTTAAAGCAGCTCCTCTTGTTTCTTCTCTATGACCATTCGATGCCAAATAATTTTCTAACAAAGTCCACTCTGCGTCTGTTGGTACATGCCAACCTGTTGG
>PKDP01000006.1 GCA_002862585.1 Flavobacteriales bacterium
TTTTGTTTCCTTCAATTTCAACAGAATTTACGTAGTATTTCCCCTGTGCATTTAGTGCAAGTGAGGTTGTTAAGACAAAAAAGATGAAAAATAAACGCATTAGGGATTGAGGTACCTCATTAATGAATCAAATCTATCTGAAAGATTATCCGTATTTTCAGAGTAATTGTAACTGGCTGCTACATTATACTTGTAGCGTTCAAATGTTTGAATCACAGCTGCAATATCAATTTTGTTAAGTTTTAGTGTTAGCTTTATGTTGTTTTTTTCATCTACATCGGTAATATAAGCACTTAATATTTTCAGATTGTTACTTTCTACAATCTGAGCGATTTCACTCATTGAATAGTCTTTCTTATTCATTTCAAGAATGATAACCCCACCACTTTCTTGAATTGCAACAATGGATGCGAGTCCTTCAATTACAGATTGTTGCGTAATAGCACCAAAGTAATTCCCATCACCCATAATTGGTAAGAGGGTCAACTTATGCTCATCCATGTATTTTATAATTTCAAAAACATCTCTTACTAAAGGCATACAAAGCATCTCAATTTTTTCAGAAATACTTTTAATCTTATTTCCTTCATCGTGCATATTCCAAATGTCTTCTTCTGAAATAATGCCCAATAATTTATTGTCTTCAACAACTGCTATATGTGAGAGGCGAAATTCTTGCATAATAGACAAGGCTTCTCCTCCAGTAGTCTCTAGAGTAGCGGTCTGAATTTCTTTCGATATGAGTTTTTTCGCAATCATTTGATATAGCAAACATAGTATTTT
Organism: Flavobacteriales bacterium; assembly: GCA_002862585.1. Taxonomy (GTDB): domain Bacteria; phylum Bacteroidota; class Bacteroidia; order Flavobacteriales; family UBA7312. Next base: position 784 of record PKDP01000006.1, read on the forward strand.
TACCTTTGTTGAGCTTTAAATATTTCTAATCAATGACAAAGTTAAGTGTTAATATAAACAAAATTGCGACCATTAGAAATGCTCGTGGTGGCATGTTGCCCAATGTCACATTAGCGGCTCAACGCTGCGAACAGTTTGGGGCTGATGGCATAACCGTTCATCCACGTCCGGATGGAAGACATATTACCTATACTGATGTACGAGAAATAAAACCATTGGTTACTACTGAGTTCAATATTGAGGGCTATCCAAATTCTTCTTTTCTTGATTTAGTGAAAGAAGTAAAGCCACATCAAGTGACTTTAGTTCCAGATGCCCCTGATGCCATAACATCTAATGCTGGTTGGGATACTATTAAGTATGAAAGTATGCTTGCTGACATTATTTCTGACTTAAAGTCCTGTGGCATTCGGACCTCTATCTTTGTGGATACTGAACTAAAGCATATTGAGGGAGCGGCTAAAATTAATACAGACAGAATTGAGTTGTACACTGAAAGTTATGCTACTGAGTTTTTATTAGACAAATTCTCAGCTATTGCACCATTCATTGAAGCAGCAAAATTAGCTCATAAAAGTGGATTAGGAATTAATGCTGGACATGATTTAAATTTGGAGAACTTAGCATTTTTTGCTTCCAATATTTCAAATTTGGATGAAGTATCCATAGGACATGCTCTAATTTCAGATGCGCTGTATTTGGGATTGGAGGAAACTATTAAACAGTATAAAAATTGTCTAAAGTGAAGTTGTTTTCAAGAGTTTTAGGAGAAGGTCAACCCTTGCTAATTGTTCACGGTTTGTTTGGCATGTCTGATAATTGGCAAACGTTAGCCAAGCAATTTGCTGTTTTTTTTGAAGTACATCTAATAGACTTGCCTAATCATGGGCGTTCTCCGCACACAGATGATTTTTCATATTCTCACATGTGTGAAGATATCATAGAATATATTTCAGATTCTAATTTAGAAAATGCGATTATAATTGGTCATTCTCTTGGAGGCAAATTGGCTATGCAATTAGCCGTAACAGAACCACAATTAATTTCTAAGTTAATAGTAGTTGATATTAGTCCTCGCTTTTATCCTATTCATCATGATAAGATAATTGAGGGTTTACAATCTCTTGATTTCACCACTTTAAAGTCACGTTCCGAGGCAGATAAAGTGTTATCTAAATACATAGATGAAGTTGATGTAAGACAGTTTTTATTGAAGAGTATGTATTGGAAAGAAAAGGGAGTATTAGATTTTCGATTCAATCTATCTTCCATTTCAGCTAACATTGCTAATGTTGGAGAGGCTTTAGCTGAGGATAGTTGCTATGTAAAGCCCACTTTATTCTTAAAAGGACAAAACTCAAACTACATTGGAGAACACGATGAAGACCTTATATTTACTCATTTCCCAGATGCAGATATTGAAAATATCGCGGACAGTGGGCATTGGCTTCATGCCGAAAATCCCACTCAATTCTTTGAAACAGTAATACATTTCCTAATTTAAATTACTGTACTATAATTTTGATTTTCTTATTGTCAATTTCTAAGAAGTAGAATCCAATATTTAAATCGTAATTCAAACGATAAGTGTTTAGTCCTTCAGAGATTTGTAATTTATCGTTTACTATTACTCGTCCTTGTGTATCAATAATTCTAAAGTTTTTGGTTGAAGAATTAGTTGAATAAAACTCTAAATTGAAGCTGCCATTATTTGGATTTGGATATAAGGTGTGTTCAAATGTTTGAAAATTCTGAATAGATGTTGAGATGCACATGCAAATTCACAAGCAACTTCAGAGTTATAAGTTCCTGTTCCATCCATAGGGTCTATACAGGCCTCGTCAATACAATTGAAAGAGGGTCCTACTTGATTTTCTATTTCATTCATTCGCTCATTAAACTCTTGAAAGAACTGATTAGCAATATTAGCATCGTGGATAATCATAGTATTTTCATCGTTGTTTGTCTCAGCAGCACCTGACCAGTTGTGAGAACCCGTTATTACTAGCGGGTCAGAATCTGTATTGGCATGATCTACGATACAATATTTGTGGTGAAAGCTATCGCCAAATCCTTGGTGTGAAATTACGTTTACACCTTCT
>PKDP01000095.1 GCA_002862585.1 Flavobacteriales bacterium
AAGCCAGTCTTGTTGACTGGCTTTTTTTGTTCCCTCTTACGGTATATTTGACTTCTTTGGAAGTCTTAATGCATAAATGCATCAAGCCTGATGTCCAAATGGATCTCCTTTTTTAAATTTCATTTTTGTCGGGTAATATTATAGCCCGTCTTAAAAACTCTTTTTTTAATCCAAAAGTTATTTAAACTATAAATTAGTTACTACTTATAAAAAGTATTGGATTAATAAAACAGGAGATGCTTTTTTAAAAAAAAACTTTTTGAGAGTTTGATATAAGTTTATTTTTGGGTTTTTCAATTAGGCTTGAAATTTAATATAAAAACCTTTGGTTTATGTCCAACAGATTCTCCATTCTTTTTGTTATTTTCGCTTCCTTAAATTCGTAATTTGAATCTTGGCTTAAGCGTTTTTTAAGGGTTAAATAAACTTAATTAGAGTTAAATAGCGTTGGCATATCGATTTATGCAAGTAATTTTAGAACATGGAGAAAAAATATTCATTTATAAATAATATAACCGGTTGGGCAGTTTTACTTTTCTCAACTATTGTTTATGTCTTAACAATCGAATCTACCGCTAGTTTTTGGGACTGTGGTGAATTTATTGCTTCAGCAACAAAATTACAGGTTGGTCACCCTCCAGGAGCACCATTGTGGAGTATGAAGGCAAGAATGTTTGCTGTTTTAGCAGAAGTATTTACAGGAGGCACCGAGTATATAGCATTTGCCGTTAACGTTTTTTCTGCTCTGTGTTCGTCTTTTAGTATTTTGTTTCTGTTTTGGAGTATAACCGCACTGGCAAAAAAAATAACACTAAAAACCAGTGAGTTAACTTCAGCCCATACGTGGGGAATCATGTTTAGTGGTTTAGTTGGATCATTGGCATATACTTTTTCTGATTCTTTTTGGTTTTCAGCAGCTGAGGCAGAGGTATATGCGGCCTCTTCATTGTATACTGCTGCAGTATTTTGGTTGGCTTTAAAGTGGGATGCTAATGCCGAAAAGTCCAATGCTGATAGATATTTGATTTTAATTGCCTATTTGATGGGATTGTCAATTGGAGTTCATATTCTGAATTTATTGGTTATTCCTGCTATTGTATACATTTACTACTTTAATAAAAATAAAGGAACTGTTCGTGGATTTTTCATTACAGGAATTGTTGGTGTCTTAATTTTGGGTGTAGTTCAGCAAGTTGTCATTTCGTATTCTGTTGAATTTGCCACGAAATTTGAATTGTATTTTGTTAATGAAAGAGGGCTTGGTTTTGACTCTGGAATGTGGATTTATTTTGTTTTGATAGGTGTGTTTTTAGTAGGCGGAATAATACTTACAAAAAAGAAAGGATTCCCTCAGCTTCAAAAAGCTTTCTTGTGTGTAATGGTCATATTAATTGGATACTCTTCTTTTGCCATGATCGTTATTCGATCAGCTGCAAACCCTCCTATGGATGAAAATAATCCCGAGAATATCTTAACATTATTACCTTATCTAAATAGAGAACAATATGGTGATAGGCCTTTAATGTTCGGTCCCACTTTTGAAAGTATTCAAGATAGCAAAAAACCATATTCTGATGGAAGTCCTGTTTATTATCGTCCGAATAAGACAAAGGCAGGTTATCGAACTAAGATAAAAGTAGAAAACAGGAAAGAAAGCTGGGTAGTAGTTGAAGAAAGTAATTTATATAGTCTCTTAAAAAGAGGAGATGTAATTAAGACAATAAATGGTGAAAGCCTCAATCCTCAGTCGTCTAATCAAAGAATTGATCTTATAGAGCTAGGTGCTTTTAAGGATGAAAGTAAGTTGGAAATAGAATTTGAACGAAGGGGATTGAAAATAAAAAAAGAAATTAATTTGACTCAGTATTTTATTGCAGACGACAGAAAGAGAAGTATCCCAAGTTATAATGAGAAAACATGCATGTATTTTCCAAGAATGTATAGCACTCAAGGTCGTCATATTAGAGCATATAAAGAATGGTCTGACTACGATCCAGAGCCAGAAAGAGATATTAAAGGAAGAGTTTTAACGGTTAAAAAACCTGTTGGTGGTGGCAGAACAGATAAAGTTGCGCTTCGAAAGCCTTCACAGGCTGAAAACTTTAAGTTTTTCGCTAATTATCAATTTAATTATATGTACTGGCGTTATTTTATGTGGAATTTTACAGGACGACAAAATGATATTCAAGGTCACGGAATTGCTTTATCTGGTGATGCTGTTTTGAAAGGAAATTGGTTATCTGGAGTTCCGTTTGTTGATAATGCCCATTTAGGAGATCAGTCAACGATACCATTGTCTATTAAGGATAATCCTGGAAGAAATGAATATTATTTTTTACCGCTTATTTTGGGGATCATTGGAATGGTATATCATTTTGTAAAGCATAGAAAAGATGCTTGGATTGTTCTGTTATTATTTTTAATGACTGGTTTTGCTATAATACTATATTTAAATCAGACTCCTTTTCAGCCCAGAGAACGTGATTATGCATATGCCGGTTCTTTCTACGCTTTTGCAATATGGATAGGTCTAGGAGTTCAGGCTTTATATTCTTATATGTTAGGAACAAACAAAACTGAGGAAGACATAACAAGAGAAAAAGGAAAAAAAGGTATTGAAGCAAAATTAATATCAATAGGTATTTATGAAATATCTATTACAGCATTGGCTTTTGTCGTAATAGGCTTTTTTGCAACAGTTATACTAGACGGGAGTGCAACTTTTGGATTATCGTGTGTTTACATAGGACTAATAATTCTTGGATACGCTTTAATATCAGCTTTTTTAGGGAAATTAATCAGTAAAAATAAGGGTAAGGCAGCTTTTGCGCTCTTATTAACCGGTTTTGTCCCTGTAATTATGGCGGTTGAAGGTTGGGA
>PKDP01000119.1 GCA_002862585.1 Flavobacteriales bacterium
CATACTGTATGTGCAGTTATAAATAATGAATTTTTGGAGTTTTCTAAACTAAAAGGAAATGATCTTTCAACACCTCAAGAACAGTATTTATTCCCAGGACTTAAAAATGGAGATAAATGGTGTTTATGTGTTCTTAGATGGAAAGAAGCTTTTGATGCAGGTTATGCCCCCAAAGTGGACCTTGAATCTACAAATGAAAAAGCTTTAAAATATGTTTCGTTAGATGATTTAATTAAGCACGCAGTAATAAAAATTTAAATATTAACAAGTATTAGTTACACATTAATTAAGTTCGAAATAAGGACCGAGAGGTCCACTCTATAAATCCTCTTTATCAAGCAGATTGAGGTTTTTTTTGTTAGATTTAAACTCTTCTATCCCCTAACAATTTCATATTATGCGTTTTCTTTTTACAATCATACTAACTTTGCTAGCTTCTGTTAATAAAATTTAATTGGTTTTGAAAATCCTAAAAGTACTAAGTATGTACTCATTTTTAACAACAATTTATATATATTGCAGATTAATTAATTCTTGTTTTTTTGAAACAAATCGCATTTTGATTTAACTTAATCTTGCTTAAATTCAATAAAACTATTTATTAATTACTAGATAAAGTTTTATTGTTTAATACTTTCATTTACATTTTTTAATGATTCATTGACAAATATTTACTTTTGATTATAATATAACCACTTAACACTCTTTAACCTTGACACTAGCTAGATTTATTTTAATATTTGTGTTTGCTCCTTTTTTTGTTGTAGGACAAACTATCACCGACATTGTTATTACAGATTCAATCCAATGTGCTGGAGATCCCGAATGTGTTGACATCACATTTACTGGACTTGATAATTCACTGTCATATAATCTAAAATTCTATGATGAAAATGACGCCTTAGCTGGCGTTGAAGATGATTTTACAAATTTAGCAGGATACACGCCTAATAATGCAACTTCTGGTACTTTTGAATATTGCTTCTCGGAAGATGGCTTTTACAGAATTGAATTACTCGATGCATCCGAAACGTTGATTAATCTTAGTAATCATACTACACAACTTTCACCATTTTCTATAAACATTAACATTTCAACATCTATAAGTTTTACAGATTTATTGTGTAATGGTGATACAACGGGTTGCATAAAAATAAATGTTATTGGAGGCACACAACCCTATTCTGCTGAATGGACTGGCCCGAACGGCTTTAGCTCAGATACAATTGATCAAGAATCTTCGACAATATCTAATTTAAGTGCTGGCACGTATTTCTTAAACATAATTGATGCCAACGGCTGCCCAAGTGCTATTTTTACTCAAACTGTAACTGAGCCAGACCCTATTACAAATTTCTTTAGTCTAGTGGAGGAAAAATGTTTTGATTCTAATGATGCAGAACTTACAGCAAATCCCAATGGAGGGAATGGTATACCTTATTCTTTCAGTTGGAATACAGGAGATTCTATCCAAACAATTATAAACGGAGATGGTGATTACAGTCTAACAATTGAAGACTCGGAGGGCTGTATTAGTGAAGAATTTGATACAACTTTAAGCCCTATTCCTTTACTTACATTCACAAATCCTATTTCAGTCAATAATGCTACTTGCTTTGGCGAGGATGGCTCTGTGACAATTAATGCATCAGGTGGAACTGGGGTAATTGTATATTTATGGCCAACTGGAACAAGTACTATTAATACAGAAAGTTTAGCAGCAGACGACTATGAAATTACAATTAGAGATGAAAACTTATGCGACACTACCGCCGTATTTACAATCACTGAGCCAGATGATATTCAATTTAATTTAACTTCTGTAACTGACATTGATTGTTTTGGTGAGGCAACTGGTCGTTTTGATTTTGAAATTACAGGAGGAAATCCAATTTATTCAATCGATATCACTGGAGAAAATACACTAGATAATTTTAGCGAAGATAGTATTCTAGAATCTACGCTATACTTAGCAGATACACTACTACAAGATACTTATGAAGTAATAATTACAGACACAGATGGTTGCACCGATGAATCAACGGTTATTGTTAATGAAGCTAGTGAAATAACTGATGATCCTGATGTTATTGATATAAGCTGTTTTGGAGAGTCGAGTGGACAAATCACAGCTAATATTCAAGGAGGAAGTGGTGTATACGATTACACTTGGACTAACTCTAATGGTGATACTATTGGTCAAAACTTTCCTTTACTTCCAGGAATTACTGCTGGCACTTATAATTTAAATATAAACGATGGTTTATGTGAGGTTGACTTCTCATATATAATTAATGAAGAATCAGCTGTTCAACATTTAGCATCCAATGCGAATGATGTTAGTTGTTTTGGAGCTAATGATGGATTTATTGACGGCACACTAGTTTTTGGTGGGGCAGCACCTTACTCCTACACTTGGACTAACAACGTGAACGGACAGCAATTTAACACCCAAAACCCTAATGACCTTTCTCCTTCTACTTACTTTTTATCTATTGTAGATGCAAATGAATGTGTGTTTAATAATTTATTCTCAGAAACAATTGATGAACCAACTCCAATAACAATTCAAGATTTAGATGTAAGCTCTCCATCTTGCTTCAATGAATCTACTGGTGAAATTTCTTATAATGTTGTTGGTGGTGAGCCTTCAATAGTTGGTGGATTCCCAGTTTACCCATCATCTTTAACTGAAACATCATCAGGCGCTGTTTATTTCTCGCCATATATTGATCTGCCAGCAGGCAATTATATTCTTTCAGTTGATGATCAGAACTGCTCAATTGATACTAATTTGACGTTAGATAACCCTGATCAATTATCGCTTAACATAATCTCCACTGACATTACATGTTTTGGTGC
>PKDP01000172.1 GCA_002862585.1 Flavobacteriales bacterium
CATTAAATATGTCTATTATAGATTTGGAAGGAAATCAGGTATTTAAAGAGTCATTCTACACAAGTCAAGCAAATAGCTCATACAGCTTTAGAGGTTATGATCCTGTTCCAACTACTTTTATTATTTATGTTGAAGATCGTTGGGGAAACCAAACTATAACAAAAACTTTAGAAACGACTCCCTTGCAAGATGTGTTTTTAGATAAAGGCTATTTTTCAATACAACCCATGCCAGGAGATGAGAGCTTTAGTGAGTATGGATTTTCCGCAAATCAAATGTGGGATGGATCATGGAGCAGTCAATGGAACTGTGGGCACACAAATTTTTTAGCCCTCCCTCACCAATTAACAATTAGTTTAGGTCAAACAGTTAAATTGAACAGATTTAAGCTATATCAGAGAGGTGGGACCGAATTATATAAACATGGGAATCCAAAGAGGTTTCAAATTTATGGCCGTGAGAATCTTGATAATTTACCTATTTACGATCCCTCAAATCCTGGAGATGGTTGGATACTTCTAGGAGAATTTGAATCCTTTAAGCCTTCTGGACTTCCACCAGGTTCTAATACGGAAGAAGATTATTTATTCCAAGATAACGGAGAAGATTTTGTTTTTGGCTATGATGCACAACAATACAACATTAAGTACATCCGATTTGTAAACTTGGAGTCCTGGAACAATCAAATGGTATCAGTAATTGGAGAACTCTCGTTTTGGGGAGGCCTCGTTGAATAACGATATATTTAAATCATGAGAATATTTAAAACAAAACCATATTTATCAATTCTGCTCTTAGTCTTGCCGCTGTTCCTGCTACGTTGCGGAGATATAGATTCCATACATAAACAGTATTTAAATGGAGAAATTATTTATGCAGGAAGATTAGATACTTTGACGATCAGACCTGGGTACAATAGGGCACAGCTAGAGGGATATACCCAATTCCTTGGCAATTCAAATCAAGTAATCATAGAATTTAATGGAACAATTCAAACGTTTGCCATAAACAACGTTGAAGAAATTTATGCTGTAATATTACCTGATTTAGAAGAACAAAGCTACGAGTTTGGTGTTACTACCCAAGATCCTGATGGTAATTTATCGATCCCACAATTTGTAGCGGGCTTTGCAATAGGAGATGAATTTATTTCAAATCAGGACCCCAGAGAAATTACTGGGTATAGTTTTGATTCCGATGGTAATTATGTAAACTTTAGTGAAAATGCAGAATCTGAATATGTGATTTTCACCACTGTCGATTACGAAAACGAAGCGAATGAAATCGTAAGAGACACTGCATTTTTTGAAGACAATAGAATAAAATTAATAGACTTTAATCCTTTAGGAAATATCTCGGCAAGATCTTACATACAGTCGGGATTAAGAGGAATTGACACTATTCCCTTATCCAGCTCTGACTACACCCTGCCAGACGTACCATACAGTGAACTTGAAAAAAGCTTTTTTCAACTTGTTCAGATGCCAAGTGATAACTTAGGTACTTACAACAATGCAAACCCAGAATTATATTTATTTGATGGAGATGGCTCATGGTCTGGCGATGACACCTTCTCTTTTTATTCAAACCCAGGAGATATGCCTCATCACTTTACTTTAGACTTAGGGGTTAAAACCACGCTAAGAAAGGTGAAACTAGAAATGCCTACCCCAAGTCTGTCGTCACAAAATAATGCAACTGAAGTTCAAGTATGGGGTCGTGATAATCTTGAATTTGCAGAAACAAATTCTAATACTGATGCTGCATTTAATAATGCTGGTTGGAGTCTGCTATACGAAGGAAATATTGATGGAGAAACATCCGCTATTAACAGTTTTTTGGTTAGTCCTGCAAACCAAGTACGATATATAAGATATCGAGTCTTGTCATCAGTTGGAAACACAAATTCACAGTTAACAGAAATGACTCTGTATGGTCAAGATAGCGAACCTATAGTTCATGATAAATCTTTATTTTCTATGTCATTAATGCCTAGTGACAATCCAGGTACTTCTTATGGTGGGAATCCTTCTAATTATTTGTGGGATAATAACTCTTTGTGGTCTGGTAGTGATGTTTATGGGTACCATTCAGGAGAAAATGCAGTCCCAGGCCATTTTACTATAGATTTAGGAGTTATGACTCAACTATCAAAATGTAAATTACAATTTAGAGATCCCAATAACTTTTCTGGAAACAACCCAACTCAATTAGAGATCTGGGGAAGGCCTAATTTAGAAGATGCAGAAACGTTGCCAGCGTTTCAATCGATTGGAAATACGGTGCTTTCTGACCCAGTTACAACCGAAAGTTTTGAAAATGCAGGCTGGCAATTACTTGTCAATGAAAGTATCGATGGAGGGAACCTCCAATCTGTTGAATTTGATATCCCTCCTGGACCTTTATCAAAATACATTCGTTTTCGATATACTTCAACTGTTGGAAATCAAGCATTTCAATTAATAGAAGTAGAGTTGTCTGGTTATGGAGCAAGTACATATTAAACACCCGACTAATTCTAATCATTTTGTAGTTAAATAATAATAAATAATAAGAAAAAAATATAATCAACTAATAACAATTATAATTTAAAATGAAACATCTTAATTTCAAAAACATAATAGCCATAATATCCATCGTGTTAATAAGCTTTGGTTTTAAAAACATGAAGTCTAACGACTATATAAAATATGTTGATCCTTTTATAGGCTCTGGTGGGCATGGACATGTTTTTGTAGGAGCTAATGTGCCATTTGGCGGAGTCCAAGTTGGACCAACAAACTTTAATAAAGGATGGGATTGGTC
>PKDP01000078.1 GCA_002862585.1 Flavobacteriales bacterium
GAATGCTGAAATTGAAATATTGATTGATCGATCTTCTGGAAGTACTATAAAAGGATACGGAGATGGTAATTTAATAATGGAAATTAATAATAAAGGTAAATTTAACATGTTTGGAGACTTTACGGTTGATAATGGTAAATATAATTTCGTTTATGCCGGTATATTAAAAAAAGAATTTGAATTAAAAAAAGGTGGTACTTTATCTTGGACTGGAGATCCAAAAAAAGCTTTAATTAATTTAAACACAAGTTACAGTAAAATTGAAGCTAACCCATCTATCCTTCTAGATAGCCCTATTAATTTAAGAATCCCTGTCAATGTTAATGTAAATTTATATGGAGAATTATTGAATCCAATTCCAGAATTTGAATTAGAGTTTCCTAATGTAGATTCTTCTATCAATAATGAATTACAATATAGGTTAAACGATAAAGAAAGTAATCAATTACAAGCACTCTCATTACTCGCTACTGGTACATTTCAAAATGACATCAACTTTAATGAGCAAGCGTTATATGGAAATTTAGCAGAAAGTGCAGCATCAATAATCAATAATATTTTATTTGATGAAAATAATAAGTTGAAGTTCGGATTAAACTATCAGATTGGAGAAAACAATCCAGATTTTGAATCAAATGATGAGCTAGGAGTTACAATGTCTACAAAGCTAAGTGATGATATTCTGATTAATGGTAAGCTTGGAGTGCCAATAGGCGGAGTTACTGAATCCGTAATTGCTGGTGATTTTGAAATTGAACTAAAACTTAACGAAGATAGAACTCTAACTATGAAAATTTTTAACAGAGAAAATACAATAAGAAATTTAGGTGAGCAAATTGGATATACTCAGGGAATAGGGATTTCGTATAAAGTTGAGTTTAGTAGTTTTAAAAAATTAGTAAATAAATTATTTGTTAGTCCTAACTAAATCGTTTTAGTAATTTAGTTTACAATTACTCGAATAAATCAATACTTTTATGTAATTTTAACAACTTAATTTAATTAATGAAAAAAATAGCCTTTTTAACCTCTGGCGGTGATGCTCCAGGAATGAACGCCACCATACGTGCTGTAACTAGAGCGTGTGTCTATAATAATCTTACTCCTGTAGGAATTTATAGGGGATTTGATGGGTTAATTAATGGAGATTTTGTAGAGATGAATGCCAGAAGTGTAAAAGGAATTATTAATAAAGGCGGTACTATTTTAAAAACGGCTAGATCATCTGGTTTTAGAACTAAAGATGGTCGTAAAAAAGCTTATGAAAATTTAAAGAAAAATAATATTGATAGTTTAATAATTATCGGAGGAGATGGATCATTTACTGGAGGGTTAATTTTTCACAATGAATATAACATTCCTGTTATTGGTATTCCTGCAACTATTGATAATGATATCTTCGGAACATCACATACAATTGGCTATGACACGGCATTAAATACGGTTGTAGAAGTTATCGATAAAATTAGAGATACTGCAAGTTCCCACAATAGATTGTTTTTTATAGAAGTTATGGGTAAAGATGCTGGTCACATTGCATTAAATACAGGAGTAGGTGCTGGAGCTGAAGAAATTTTAATTCCAGAAGAAAATCTAGGCCTTGATCGTTTGGTAGAATCTTTAAAAAGAAGCAAAGCTACTGGAAAATCTTCTAGTATAGTTATAGTAGCTGAAGGAGATAAAACGGGAAAAAATGTTTTTGAACTGAAAGATTATGTAGATGAAAATCTTGATGGTTATGATGCTAGAGTGTCTGTTTTAGGACATTTACAAAGAGGTGGTTCGCCATCTTGTTTTGATAGAGTATTAGCAAGTAGAATGGGTGTAAAAGCAGTTGATTCTTTAATACAAAACAAAACGAATTTGATGGTTGGTCTAAAAGATGGTCTAATTGAATTAACTCCATTGGAGAAAGCCATAAAAGGTAAAACAAATATTAATAAGGAACTTTTAAGAGTTTCAGACATTATGTCAATCTAAAAAAAAATAAATGAATACAGTGAAAGTTGGAATTAATGGATTTGGTAGAATTGGAAGAATCACACTTCGCGAAATATTAGTACGTGAAAATGTTGAAGTTGTTGCTATTAATGATTTGTTGGAGATCAATCATCTCGCTTATTTATTGAAATACGACTCTGTTCATGGTAAGTGTGAAGCCTCTATTGAGATTTCTGGAAATGATTTAATTGTTAATGGAAAAACTATACGTGTTACTGCTGAAAGAAATCCTTTGGATATAAAATGGGGTGAGTGTGATGTTGATGTAGTTGCAGAATGTACAGGAATATTCACAACTATTGATAAAGCTAATTTACATATTCAAGCCGGCGCAAAAAAGGTAGCAATTTCTGCACCCTCTGCCGATGCACCAATGTTTGTTATGGGTGTAAACCATGAAAAGATTCAATCGTCAGACTTTATTGTTTCTAATGCTTCTTGTACCACTAATTGTTTAGCACCAATTGCTAAGGTTTTACATGACAATTTCGGTATAGATGAAGCTTTAATGACTACTGTTCATGCTGCTACATCAACTCAATTAACAGTAGATGGACCAGCCAAAAACTATAGATTGGGAAGATCAGCATTAAATAATATAATACCATCTACAACTGGAGCGGCTAAAGCTGTTGGTAAAGTTATCCCTGAACTTAATGGTAAACTTACTGGAATGGCTTTTAGAGTTCCTACTGCAAATGTTTCTGTTGTAGACTTAACAGTTAAATTAAACAAAGACACTTCCTACCAAGAGATCAAAGACACATTTAAAGCAGCTTCTGAAAACGAACTTAAAGGGGTT
>PKDP01000080.1 GCA_002862585.1 Flavobacteriales bacterium
GAGCAACACCGTCAATTGTGAGAGTGTAAATGCCGCCCCAGCCTTGCTCTTGGTTTTTGATGTACTGTGCAACAACTGGCTTAGAAAACTTTTCAGATACCATAACGTCATGTGCAGTTTCGGTGAAGAGAGACTCAAGAGTTTTCATTTTATGATCCTTTCAAGATCAACTATTGTTTTGTTAATACCTTTATACAATATTTTAACAGCAATGTACATAAAAAAATGCGTTATTATTCATTTAATATGAATACGAGCTAAAGTGTAATAAAAATGTCACACTATTAAATGTATAAATAGATAAGTGAAGTACATAATATTTTTGATTTTTAATATGGGTTAGTAACAATTAAGAAAGAAAAGTTATGATCGATCCAATCACTGCTATTGCTGCTGCGTCAGCTGCATACAAAGGATTAAATGCCATTGTAAGTGCAGGTCAGGAATTAGAAAACTGTACTAGTCAATTAGGTAAATGGTTTGGTGCTCTTAATGATATTAATAGAGCTGAAGAGCAAAGAAAAAGACCTCCACTTCATGCAAAGTTAATGGGCTCTGGCTCTATCGAAGAAGAAGCATTTGCTATTCTTACTCATAAGAAGAAAATGAAAGAGCAAGAAAAAGAAATAGCTTTTATGTTGAACATGAGATTCGGTCCTAATACTTGGGATGAAATGTTAGAATTAAGAAGATCTATTAAAAAAGAACGCGAAGATACAATTTATGCAGCTGAAGAATTTAAACATGCTATGATTGATGGAGCTATCATGGTAGCACTCTCAGTTGGAATATTAGGCGCAGTTTTTTTAGGCGTCTATCTTGTCGGTTCTGTACAAACTCCTCCATGGTGGTAAAATGATACAAGTTTTTATGTTAGTACTTATTATGGGAATAGGTGAAGATAGAAAACCTATTGAAGAAACATTATATTTTAAATCAATTATTACGTGCAATTTGACTGCAAAAGAATTGTCAAAAAGATGGGGACACTGGTCACACATGGATCAAGTAACTGTATATTGTGTGCCAGCGTCAGTTGATTCTAAAACTAAACTAATGGATGTTACCGATTAGCAAGCGGATTATCTAATGCTTTTGTAATCAGATTATTTAAATCAGTTTCAATGCGATTAATTTCTTTATCTACACCAGATTCCATTGATGTAATTTTAGCTTCAACCTTACTTACCATGGCATCTACTTTATCATCAAATCTATCTGAAGCAGCATCTACTGATTTACGAGAATCATCTTTGCCCTTATCAATCATCCCTTCGACTTTATCGATAGTTCCATTGACTTTAATTTCAAGTCGAGTAATCATACTTTCAGTTCTCATGATTGAACTTCTAAGTGACCCAGTTGTTTGACTAATATTTTCTTGAGTTTGAGTTACACTATCTCGAATTGTTTTAATTTGGCTTTGAAATGATTCTACAATTGCTCTTGTAGATTCAAGCTCTTCACGAGTAACGGCCAATTCTTCTGTAATTGCACTTAGATCAGGAGCAACGTATTCTTGAATCTGTTCTTTCATATTACGATAATCATTATAAAATTCAAACCCGCCCCAAGCGGCACCTCCTAATGTACTCAACGCTGTTAACACTACAAACATTTTTCCACCAGTAAACTTTAATCCACCAAATTCTACCTCTGCCATTATTTTATTCCTTTAAAATTTAATTTCTTTTCCAACAACTATTCCTATTTTTTTATTCTCAATACCAGGCATTATAAAAGATGTTTTATATTTTAATCTTATGAGTGGTAATATATCTTTATAGTACCCACTTGCAATTCCAACCTCTGCACTTAAATTATTACTAAAATCAATATCAGAAGAAACAAAATAGCTCATGCGCTTTTCACTATTATAAAATGCTCCAACATTATAGTCTTGATAACTAAATTTTCCATAAGGATGAAATTCATTATAGTCTTGATTCATATTTAAATGAAGAGTTAAAGCTAATCCTAATTCTAACATGTCATTATCTTAAATTCGGATATTGCAAGTCTTCCATTGCACCAAATGTTGGATCATTTACAAACCATCTTGAAAATTCGTGATCAACTGTTGGCTTAGGTGGATAGAAATATATGTCCGGTACTTCCATTTCACCATAATCAAAATCAGGTACAAATGCTATTAATGCTAGCAACTGTGCTTGAATTACCATTTGCTCTTCAATTGTATCTGCGTTGTCTATTTTCTTCCTTAATCCTTCAATTTTAGCTGCAACTAATGCCTTAATCTTTTCTGTTCTGCTATCCTTTTTTTCTTTTTCACAAACCATTAACTATCCACTTGACGGAAAATGGGACTTAGTATCTTATGAAGCTTGGAACTGTGGCAATTATCCTAGTTTCTATAATGCTATAAATGACAAAACGAAATTCAACTTTTATGCTGACTCAATCTTTTATTTTTCAACTATAAACAATATAGCTATTGGATATGGAGAATATAATCAAATAGATAGTTCAAAATTGATTTTCAAATGCCTAACAAAAGATAATCGTGGCAAAAACATTGAACTGGGCACATCAAAATGACTTATTTACGATTTCTCTTTGTCATGGACCAGGTTCTTTCTTATCAACGACACTCGACAATCAGAAATTTATTTACGAAGGATACAAGATGGCTGTGTTTCCTGATTCAGTAGACAAAAAGACACCAATGATTGGTTATCTGCCAGGACAAATGCCACATGGCTTGAGCGAAAAACTAAAAAGTTTAGGAGCTAATATTGTAAACACAAAATCAGACAAAAC
>PKDP01000024.1 GCA_002862585.1 Flavobacteriales bacterium
GCACATCAACGTGAGCAATGGGCAAGTGTCAGTATTCCTTTCAGCAGTACATCAGTGGCTTTTGACATGCCTTATAAATCGTGGGGTTTTGGAGCTCAACTATTAAGAGATCAATCTGGTAGTTCTAATCTATCCCTCACGCAATTATCGTTCTCAATAGCACGTTTTGTAGAAAGTTGGGGCTTCGGTTTACATTTAGGATTTGCTCAACAGAAAATTGATTATTCTGAATTATACTTTTTGGATGCGGGCGAACAAATACCCTCTTTAAGTAAAGGTTTTATGGACATTGGACTTGGCGTAAATAACACCCTCTATATTTCTGATTCAGAGCTTAAGTTGGCTTATTCTTTAGCCCACCTGAATAAACCCGATCGTTCATTTTATTCTAATAAAGATTTGCTAGCAGTAAAACATCAGTTAAGTACCGTTTTACAAAAGCCCCTTACAACTCAATGGTCGGTAGAACCGTTTTTCTATTACGCCCTGCAAAGTAAACAAGCACAATGCGTCTTGGGCTCAAACCTTTCGTTTGATATTAGCGAATATTATTACCAAGAAATAAAATTAGAAGCCGGTAGTTTCTTCCGCATTGGTGATGCTGTTGGACTATTGCTAGGAGTCAATTGGCAAAACAGTCATCTAGCATTTACATACGACTGGAATGTGTCGGACTTAGTGCCAGCAAGTAACTCTTTGGGTGCTTGGGAACTGTCGTTCCGACATATTATTAAATCATCGATGCCTCGACTCTCGTACAAAACCTGTCCTACCTATTTATGAAACAGCGACTATTTACATATCTATTTTGCCTAATTACGGCTTTTGCTTTCGGACAAAACAAGTCTGCTTTGGTGAGTGAAGGCAACTATTATTTTGAGGTCAAGGACTACTTTTCTTCCATTTACTTTTATGAACTGACACTAGAAAAGGACAGCACGCTAAGTAGCTTGTGGCATCCTTTGGCAGAAAGCTATCAGCACACACACCAATACTCAAAAGCCATACAGTATTTTCAAAAGGCAGATGCCCTAAATCAAGATGCTAAGTACCCAAACATTCTTTTGTATCTGGGGATGTTACATAAAAATATAGGCAGTTATGATGAGGCTTCTACCTACTTCCAAACCTTCTTGGACGAGCATCCTTACCCATCGGATTATTGGTATAGAAAAGGTCTGATGGAACTCAAGGGCAGCGAATTGGCACGATTAATGAAGGATAATGATGAGGTTAAGGTGGAGCATTTGGACGATAAAGTGAATTCTTCCGTCTCTGATTTTGCCCCTTTTACAGACGAGCAAGAACGTCTGTATTTTTCAACGATGGACAAAGACGATGGACTGGCAAACGAGCTGTATATTGGTCACCGTTCAACCCTCATGGTTGCCGACAAAGAAGGGGTAGCAAAACCCTTTAATGCCTTCAATGATTTTGATTACCACATTGCTAATTTGTCCTTAAACCCCGATGCTTCGGAAGCCTTTTTTACCAAGTGTAAGAATGAAAAAAACGAGATACAATGCTATATATACAGGAGCATTTTAAAAGATGGTTTGTGGCAAACGCCTCAGCTAATGGACGAACGCTTTAACACTATGAATGCCAAAAACACCCATCCGCAATGGGCATTGTGGGAAGGCGTTGAAGGGCTTTTTATCTCCTCGGACAGAAGAGGAGGGGAAGGTGATTTGGACATTTGGTTTGTGCCAATGCAGGGTAGCCCTCAACATTTAGGCAATGGCATTAATACAGTAGGCAAGGAAGTAACGCCATTTTACCATTCGACAGAAAGGGTATTGTATTTTAGTTCTGATTTTCATCCCGGTTTGGGGGGCTTTGATATTTTCCAAACACCTAGGGAAGAAAATTGGGGGTTAGTATCAAATGTCGGAAAACCGCTAAACAGCAGTGCCAACGATTTGTATTACAGTTCACGCTTGGATAGTCCTTTATTGGGTTATTTCTCCTCAAACCGCTCAGGCTCACAAACCCTTACTTACGAAAGCTGTTGTAACGATATTTATGCCTTTGAAAGAACAGAAGAATGCATTTGTGTAAAAATAGACAGCCTAGCCACCGCTATGCGTCTTAACTTGCCTTTGAGTTTATATTTCCATAACGACGAGCCTAATCCAAATACTAGAGATAGTACTACAACATTATCATATACTAATGCTTATGATTCTTTTGTTATCCTAAAGGAAGAATATGTCAAGCGATTCGCTACCGTTTTGGGAGGTAGAGCAAAAAATCAGGCGGAAAGGCAGATTCGAGTCTTTTTTGACCAAACCGTTAATCAGGGAATGATGCAGTTGAACACCTTTGCCCAACAGCTGGAGGTCGCTATGGCATTGGGAGCTAGCGTTGACCTTAAGCTAAAAGGATTTACCTCCCCACTTACCGACAGCGATTACAACAATCTATTGGCAAAACGCCGAATTTCTAGTTTAGAAAACTACTTAAGAAGCTATAATGAGGGCGTGCTCTTACCCTATTTGGACAGTGGAGCACTTAGCCTTGTAGAATTACCTTTAGGTGAAACCCAAGTTAATATGGAAGTGAGCGACAATCCGAACGACAGGCGTAATTCGGTGTACAGCATAAAGGCATCAAGAGAAAGGCGAATAGAAATTCAATCCATTTCTGTTGAATTTTAGAGATAAAGTCGTTTAGGTTTGATTACTTTCTATATGTTCGCAAAAAATTAACTCTTTATGAAACCAGCACTTTTAATTTTAGCCGCAGGAATGGGAAGCCGATACGGTGGACTCAA
>PKDP01000118.1 GCA_002862585.1 Flavobacteriales bacterium
CTATACAACCTAATTATGTAGGGCATACTATAGACGTTGTTGCCGATGAAAGAGTGTCCGTTGAATGGGGAGATAACGAACGTGTAATTTTGAAAAGTTAATGAGTACGCTAAGTGTTAAACATCTTTTAGGAATTAAAAATCTTCAAAAAGAAGACATTGAACTTATATTTAACACTGCCGACAATTTCAAAGAGGTCATTAATCGTCCCATCAGAAAAGTCCCTTCATTAAGAGATATTACAGTAGCGAATTTGTTTTTTGAAAATTCGACGCGAACAAAACTGTCTTTTGAATTGGCAGAAAAACGCTTATCTGCTGATACCTTAAATTTTTCGGCAGCATCTTCATCCGTCAATAAGGGTGAAACATTAGTAGATACAGTCAATAATATTTTAGCAATGAAAGTGGACATGCTTGTAATGCGTCATCCAGATGCAGGAGCAGCAACCTTTTTATCTAATCATATTGATGTACCTATAGTAAATGCTGGTGATGGTGCTCACGAACATCCTACCCAAGCATTATTAGATGCTTACTCCATAAGAGAAAAGTTAGGTTCTGTAGAAGGTAAAAAAGTAGTTATTGTTGGTGATATCCTTCATTCTCGAGTAGCATTATCCAATATTTTTTGTCTTCAAAAATTAGGGGCAGAGGTAAAAGTTTGTGGTCTATCTACGCTAATGCCCAAGTACATTGAGTCTTTGGGTGTAGGCTATGAGCCAAGTTTAATGAAAGCCTTAGAATGGTGTGATGTTGCCAATATGTTGCGAATTCAGCTAGAACGTCAAGACACAAAATTCTTTCCTTCTAAGAAAGAGTATTCCATGATGTATGGCTTAAATAAAGAACGTTTGGACTCTATCTCTAAGCAAATTACTGTTATGCACCCAGGTCCAATAAACAGAGGCGTAGAGATTACTTCTGATGTTGCCGATTCTAAGCAGTCCATAATATTACAACAGGTAGAAAATGGGGTGGCCATACGAATGGCTGTTTTATATTTATTAGCTAATTCTATAAAAAAGTAGAACATGCACTCTCACCGAATAGAACGAGACTGTTTGATAGTCAAGCTTTCAGAAAATAGTGATGATTTAACATTTATAGAGACTCTATTTAATGGTAATTCAAAACATTTGATTTTAGACTTACAAGAAATTATGGAGCTTAACTCCACCGATTTATTAAAGTTTACTACATTTGGTAAAAATATTGTCAAAAAAAACTCTTTCGTTATGATTTCAAATTTACCGCCTCAAGAAGAGTATATAGTTGTTCCTAGTATTCAAGAGGCATTTGATATCATAGAGATCGAAGAAATCGAAAGACAACTTAACATCTAAATTACTAATTATGAAAAATATTTTACTCTTAACAATTATATTGTTTTTTGGATTTAATGCTATAGCGCAGCAAAACCCTTGCGAGCCTCAAGCAAGTTTACAAGATTCAACATTTGGCTTATGGCCTGACACCACTCAAAACCTTCCTATAGCTGTGAAAGAGGTGTACTATGAAGAGCATATTCAAATTAAAACGCCTAACACAGTAGGTGAAGTAATGGGAGACCCATTTTATATTGAAGAGTTCCCAATCATTAATATAGCACCTTTTAATATTGATAGCATTAAATTAGTAAATGTAGAAGGATTGCCTGAATCAATATCTGCTTATTTATCAAATACAGACTCTATTTTTGATGGTAATACTGTAGCTTGTGTCACGCTTTATGGAACACCAACTGCTGATGAAGTGGGACAGTATGATATCGTTTTAAATATTGATGGTTGGATAACTGTATTTGGCGCAACACTTTCTTTATACGGCTCTTTGGGTGATTACGAAAAAATAGAAGGGTATAGGTTAATTGTTCAGTCATCGGCTTCAATAGGAGAAGAAGAAAACACTAATTTTACATTATCCCAGAATGCACCTAATCCATTTCCTAATATAACGAATATAGAGCTTTACTCTAAGGATTACTCTAATTACGACTTTTTAATCGTTGACCTTACGGGTAAGGTAGTTCATAATGAAACTATTAATGCTGTTGTAGGATTAAATACAATAGAAGTTGATGCTTCTTCCTTTGAAACAGGAATGTATTTTTACAGTATCAGAAACGGACAAGACGTACTTACTAAAAAGATGATAATACAAGATTACTAATGCCTTTTGATTTAACCGTATTAGGGTGTAATTCGGCAGTACCAACAAACCAAAGAAAGCCTACCGCTCAGCTATTGAATGTAGCTGGGCGTTTCTTTTTGATTGACTGTGGAGAAGGTACTCAACTGCAATTGAGAAAGTATAAAATTAGGATGCAAAACATCCACCATGTTTTTATTTCTCACCTTCATGGCGACCATTATTTTGGGCTTATTGGTTTCATATCTACCATGCATTTACTAGGCCGTGAAAAAGAATTACACGTTTACGGTCCGTCAGAGCTAAAAGAGATTATTTACATACAACTTGAAGCATCAAAAACAACGCTTTGTTTTCCGCTATTTTTCCACGAATTTGGCTTTGATACTCCTGAACTTTTAATGGAGAATAACGATGTTACTGTACGTACAATTCCTTTAAAACACTCTTTACCATGTTGTGGTTTTCTGTTTAAAGAAAAGCCAAAAACTAGACGTATGCGTAAAGAAAAGATAGAAGAGTATAATATACCCCTTGAAGCTGTCCCAGACATCAAAGAGGGTGGAGGCTATTTATCCAAAGATGGTGAACTCATTCCCCACATTGAACTAA
>PKDP01000060.1 GCA_002862585.1 Flavobacteriales bacterium
CCTGTCTTTTCTCGTTCTTCTTTAGGGATGGCAGCATGCGTCATACTTGCAGGATGACCACATAAAGATTCTACTCCACCAAGAGATTCTGCTAAAGTAAAATAATGAGTAGACGAAACTACTTTAAAAGCATCTTCTATTCGGTTACCAACTAATGAAAAGGATAGCATACCTCCGAAATCGTTCATCTGCCTTTTGGCAATATCATGATTGGGATGGTCTTCAAAACCTGGCCAATACACCTTATCTACCTTAGAGTGCGATTTCAGAAATTCTGCAATGGCTTTTCCATTTTCACAATGGCGTTGAATTCTTAGGTGAAGGGTTTTAATTCCTCTTAATACTAGGAAAGAGTCCATAGGTCCAGGAACAGCACCACAACTGTTTTGTAAAAAATATAATCTCTCAGCTAATGCATCATCGTTGAGCATTAGAGCTCCCATTACTACATCAGAGTGACCTCCTAAATATTTAGTGACGGAATGCATAACAATATCGGCCCCTAAGTCAATGGGGTTTTGCAAGTAGGGCGAGGCAAAGGTGTTGTCCACTACTAAGATTATATTGTATTTTTTGGCGACCTGTGCAACCGCTTCAATATCAATAATATTGAGCATAGGGTTGGTAGGCGTTTCAACCCAAATTAATTTCGTTTTATCGGTAATGTAATCAGCAATTTTATCGGTATTTTCCATACCGATGAACTGAAATTTAACACCATAATTCTCAAATACTTTAGTGAAAATACGATACGTTCCGCCGTATAAATCATTGGTTGAAACGACCTCATCACCAGGCTTTAGTAGCTTAATAACAGCATCTATAGCCGCCAAACCACTGCCAAAACACAAGCCGTATTTAGCATTTTCTAAAGCAGCTAAATTACTTTCTAAAGCGGCTCGTGTAGGGTTTCCTGTTCTAGAATATTCAAATCCTTTATGATCACCAGGGCTTTCCTGAACATAAGTCGACGTCTGATAAATTGGAGTCATTATTGCTCCGGTGGTTGGGTCAGGCTGTAGGCCAGCGTGTATAACTTTGGTATTAAATTTCATTCTAAGGAGGAATTCAATGTAATGAGCAAAGTTAACCTTTTGAAATGAAATCGTATAAAAAAACAGGGGGCAAAATTATACATCCCACCCCCGCTCAAAGTCACAAAGACTAATTGTCTAATTTTAAAATCTTCTTGAACGAAATAACCCAAATCAAATCTTATATCCCCAAGTAAGTCTTTTTGTTTTGTATTTTTGACACATGAAAAAAGCATATCACCTAGCTCAATGCAGTACATGTCAGCGAATACTAGAAGAAATAAATTGGCAAGGAGACAGCCAAAATATAAGAGAAGAAAAAATTACCGAACATCAAATTGATGAAATGGCAAATTTATCAGGCTCTTATGAATCCTTGTTTAGCAGACGAGCCATGAAGTATAAAAGTATGGGGCTAAAAGACAAATCCCTTTCTGAAAGTGACTACAAACGTTTAATTTTAGATGAAGACACATTCTTAAAGCGTCCTGTATTTATCGTTAACGATTCTATTTTTATTGGCAACAGTAAAAAGACTGTTGAAGCATTGAAAAAGAGACTTGATGAATAAAAATCTATTAGCTCACCTGGCTTTATTTGGAGCTAACCTTATCTACGGTATCAATTATACTGTAGCTAAAGATGTGATGCCAACATACATAGAGCCTCTCGGCTTTATATTCATTAGAGTAAGTGGTGCGGTAGTGCTATTTTGGTTGTGTTACAAATTCTTTTTTTATGAGAAAGTCGCCAAAAAGGACATTCCACTTCTGGCCCTTTGTGCACTTTTTGGCGTTGCCATCAATCAAATGTTATTTTTCGAAGGGCTAAATTTAACTACCCCAATCAATGCCTCGGTAATAATGGTGGTCAACCCCATACTAGTATTGATTTTTGCAGGACTTATGTCTACCGAAACCCTTAGTAAACGCAAATGGCTAGGCATTGGCGTAGGAGCCATTGGAGCATTAACGCTTATTACCAATGGCGGAAATATCACTCTAAGTCAAGAACATTTTTATGGAAATGCTTTAGTCTTTATAAACGCTACCTCCTATGCGATCTATCTTGTATTGGTAAAGTCCTTGATGAAGAAATACAAGCCTATTACTGTAATAAGTTGGGTGTTTTTGTTCGGATTACTATTCGTTAGCCCATTTGGATGGTCAGAATTTCAATCTATAGAGTGGAGTACTATGCCAACAATAATCATGTGGGAGGTAGGTTTTGTGGTTATTTGCACCACCTTTTTGGCATACTTATTCAATATTTACGGCCTAAAAACCCTCAACCCCTCTACCGTAAGCACCTACATTTATCTTCAGCCAGTTCTAGCAAGTATCGTGGCTATAATTGCTAGAAGTGACGAGCTCGATTTCATTAAAATTTTATCGGCAGTTCTAATCTGTTTGGGAGTTTATTTAGTAAGTCATAAACGAAAAGCACTTCAAGAATAGCAATTTATTACCTTTGTCAACAAATAAGCAGAATATGATTCTATCCATGACAGGCTTTGGAAAAGCCGAAATCAATACGCAGAATAAAAAACTGACTATTGAAATTAAATCGCTCAATAGCAAGCAGATTGATATGAGCGTCCGTATGCCCTCCGCTTACAGGGGAAAGGAACTGAGTGTTCGCAAGACGGTAGGACAGTCACTGAATAGGGGTAAAATTGACGT
>PKDP01000032.1 GCA_002862585.1 Flavobacteriales bacterium
ATCCTCAGATTTTCCAGATGCAACACTAGCATGAGGGATGTTTGGTAGTTGGTATAATAAATCAGTTAGCTCTTTTGAAAGGGTATTTAATTGATCAGTTAAAGCTTTTGATTGTTCTTTAAGAAGACTTGTTTTTTCTTTAACAATGGTCGCTTTTTGTGTTTGACCAGATTTAAACAATAGACCAATCTCTTTTGAAAGTGTATTTAGTTCTGCCAGCGTATTGTCTAGCAATACTTGAGTTTTTCTTCTTTTTTCGTCTGCTTTAAGAACAGCATCAATAATAGTGTTGGCGTTAGCAAAATTTCTTTTTGCCAACCCATCTAAAACTTTTTTTTGATTGTCTTTGATAAACTGAACCTGTAACATGATTTAAATTATTATAAGTGTTCAAAGATATAGTAAGTGAGTCAATATTACAATGAGTTATGATGGATTGTTTGCTAGAAAGGAAATAGCATTCTCTTTGTCTATTTTTAATTGATCGATTAATTCATCAACAGAAAGAAATTTTTGCTCATTTCTAAGAAAATAAAGTAATTCAATGGTTATTTTTTTACCATATAAGTTTTCTCGAAAATCAAATAAATGAGCCTCAATTGTTTGCTTTTTCCCCCTAACAGTTGGGTTAAACCCAATATTCATCATTCCATTATGTGAGGAGCCATCAATAATTGCAGTAATTATATAAACCCCTGTTTTTGGTATTAGTTTGTATGATTCTTCTATGTTAATATTTGCTGTTGGGAAGCCAATTTTAGTGCCAAGTTTTTCACCAACAACTACAATACCATTTAATAAATACCGGTATCCAAGGTACTTGTTTGCGGTTTTTAATTCACCGTTTTGTAATGCTGTTCTAATCTTGGTAGAACTTACAGAAACATCGTCAATGTCTTGGGCAGGAATTTCTTCAACATCAAAACTATACAATAAACTATACTCTTTTAACTGGTGAATATTGCCTTCTCTATTTTTACCGAAATGGTGGTCATAACCAATAATTAGTCTTGAGGTATTTAATTTATTAACCAATACATCTCTCACAAAATCAAGAGCCGTTAATCTAGAAAACTCCTTACTAAATGGATGAATGATTAAAAAATCTAACCCCATTTTTTTCAATAAAAAAGATTTCTCGTTAATCGTATTTAATAAGAGAATGCCTTTGTCTTTTTGTAAAACCATTCTTGGGTGTGGGAAAAAAGTAAGAAGAACAGATTTTTTACCTTCTTTTTTGGCGGTATCAATTAAATCTTTCAATATTTTTTGATGCCCAACATGTATACCATCAAATGTACCAATAGTAACAATGCTACTACTAGACGAGCTAAAATTAGAAATAGAATGAATAATTTTCAAAAGAAGAATAATTAAAAGACAAAGTTACAATAGATTGTTATAAAAAATCAATTCAATTTAAAATAAGATTTTGATAAAAAGTTGTATAATCAGTCATGAATAACTCAAAAATATTACAAAAATATTACAAAAATCAAAAAAAATCGTACATTCGTCTTAGTTAATAAACAATTTATATCATGATAAAAAAGACAATTTTCTTTGCATTTGTTATGCTTGCTAGTGCAACAATGCTAGCACAAACCACCGTTACAGGATTGGTTAAAGACGCACAAACAGGTGAAACGCTTTTAGGAGCTAATGTTAAAGTTTCTGATAAAGCAATTGGAACAACAACAGACTTTGATGGTAAATTCTCTCTTGAAGTTAATGCTGCTCCTCCTTTCACAATCGAAATTTCTATGCTTGGCTTCAAAGCTGTGAGTGTTGAAATAACTAAAAACAATCAAGAAGTAATGGTAAGTCTTGAAGAAGATGCTACCTCTCTTGAAGAAATCGTATTTTCAGCTTCTAGAAGAAGACAGAAAGTGCAAGAAGCACCAGCTTCTGTAAGCATAATTACACCTAAAGATATATTAAATTCAGCAGCAGCGGTTGATCCCGTGATGAATTTAGCAAATATTGCTGGTGTACAGATGCAACAACAATCAGCAAATACAGTTAATATTGAAATGCGTGCCGGTTCTGGCGTATTTGGAACTTCTACATTTCCAATATTAGACTACCGTTATTTAGTAACACCATCTGCAGGAACTTTTTACAGTTACCAGTCAGGAATGTCTAATATAGACCTCCAAAGAGTAGAGGTTGTTAGAGGTGCTGCTTCGGCCTTATATGGTCCTGGGGTAACTTCAGGGGTTGTTCATTTCATGTCTAAAAGCCCTATAGACTACCCAGGTACTACAGTAGAAATGCTTGGAGGTACATTAAGTACATCAGGGATGACCGTTCGACATGCTTTTAAAAACGACAATGATAAATTTGGATTTAAAGTTAATGTAAGATATCAAAGAGGGAAAGACTTTGAGTTAGACCCTGTTGAAGATGCTGCTTTTATTTCAGGTCTTCAAACCACTATTTCTCAACCAGCTATTGTAAATGGGCGAGTAGATCCTACGCAACCGGGAGAACAGTTATTATCTCTTTCAGATTTAGATGACAACGGAGACGGTAACCCTTTAGCGACAGAGTATCAAAATTATTCAGGAAACGTACATTTAGAATTTAGACCTACAGATGAAACAACTGCTTTTCTTTCAGCAGGATTTGCAAATGGTGGAGGAATATTTTTTAATTCTCAAGGAGCTGGATATCAACAAGGAACTGACTATTGGGTTCAAGGTAGGGTTCA
>PKDP01000117.1 GCA_002862585.1 Flavobacteriales bacterium
TCAGAGTCAAGTTTAAATATGGTATATAGTCCATACTCAGGCATTGATATTATATCTCAAAATTGGATTGCTTACAGTACAGATGGTGATTTTATTGTGTCTACTATTAATGTAGATCTAAGTAATATTTACCTAGGCGATAATATATCTCTTATTGATTCAATAGAAGTTTGTTTAGAAGTGACTGATATAAATCAAGAAAGTTGTGAAGTATGTGACACTTTATTTTATAATGGACCTATAAATGAGTGGATTTCTATCAATAGTCCGGATATAATTTATGAAATCGACTGCGATAGTGTAGAGGTGTTTATTTTTTCTGAATCCGAAAACGAAGTTTTAATGGGTTCTAATGTTTATGATTTTGAAGGCTTATTAAGTTATTATTGGGTAACATCAGACAATAATGGCGATTCTTTGTCAGCCAATTACATTGTTGACCTTAGCGAATCTGAAATAGACACTATAGTTAGCTGTCTTACTACTATTGATGAATACAATGAAAATTGTCAAATCTGTGAGACATTAGCATGGGACGGTTATAATTGGTCCATATTTGAGGGTGAAGATGAACTTATACTTAGTGTCGAATCCGTAATGCATTCGGATACTGCAGAATATGGGAGTTCTTTTCCTGTATTTTTAAATCTTGTAAATAACGATGATATAGTTTTTGAAGAGGATATCATCTTAAATTTCTTTGCTTATTCCGAACAACAAATGGAATTGCCTGATACAGCCTCATTCACGATTGACTTAAATGCAACAAATGGAATTGGACCTTTAGAGAGTATTCCGTTAAGTATAAATATTCCAGTAAATCTGCAAACCTTTCAATACTCAGGTGATAATCTAGTAGTTATTTGGCCATCTGTAGTATCTCCTGTACTTACTGATACCAGTATTTCTACTATTTATATAAAAGATGGTCCTGCCTCAATTAATCCCATTCCAATTGATAACTCAATTACTCAAGGGTATTATTATGACCTTTTAGGAAAAGAGTATAAATCTTGGAATGACATTCCAAAAGGCACAATTTATTTAAGAGAAGGTAGAAAGAACTTAAAGTTTTAATACATGAAGCATTTAAATAATATTGTACAGTCTCTTACTAAAGATGAAATTCGTTTTTACAAGCTTTTTGTAGGTCGAACCAAACAAACTAAAGAGAGGAGAGATCTCATTCTTTTTGATTTACTTAAAAAAAGTCCTGACAAAAAACTATCCCAGAAAATTACGGATAAGCTCAACATTACGTCTAATAATTTTCATCAGCTAAAGCATCGTATTTACAATGACTTAAATAACTCGATGGTTTGGCAACACATTTCAAAAGACCAGCAGTCTAAATCCTTTAGATTTGTTCTTTTAGCAAGAGTGTTTAAGAATAAAGGAGAACTAGAACTTGCATATCATTATCTCCATATTGCGGAGAAGGAAGCCATTAGTCTCGAATTATTTGAAATACTTTCTATTGTTTACACAGAAATCATTGAGCTTTCACATGAGTTAATTTCGATTGACTTAAAAAAATACATAGAACTGAAAATTCAGAATACGAATGTTCTCAATGAAATCGAAAAAACAGACTTATTATTAGCTCAGCTAATGTTTGACATCAAAACAAAGCAAAACTTTTCAAGTTCTGACCCTGAGTTAATCGAAAAGCTTACAAATAATTATGCGTCTGTCAGCAAAAACAAAGATGTACTAAACAGTCCTCGCTTTAAGATGAGGCTGTTTAAAATGTATAGTCGTTTATTGCTACAAGAAAAGGATTATAAAGGCTTGAAAGAATTTTTAATTTCAAGCTATGAAGAGTTTACAAGTAATGGTATTTTCAACCGTTCAAACCATAATGATAAACTTACCTTACTGACGTATTTAACAAATTCTTTATATAAGTTAAAAGAGCATAAAGCGTCATTGGAATATGCTGAATTACTCAAAGAATCTTTAGAAGAACATGATGGTTTTCTTTCCAATAAATTTATATTCTATTATTATAATTCTTTAGTGTTAAATTACTCTGTTGAGGATAAACCAAAAGCCTTAACAATACTTGAAAAAGCGAGTAAAAATGAAGTCATAAAAAAACTACCTGCATATACTACATTCATTTATTTGAATACCGCTTTACTACACTATTATTTGAGTGACTATGCTAATGCGTCCAGAAGTATTGCCCGTCTTATTCAACAAGAAGATTTCTTATTGCTTGGCGAACTATTTAGATTAAAATTACAAATAGCAGAGCTTATTATTAAGCTACCCCTTCACAAGAACGACTTAGTCATTGAAAAAATAAAGGCGATAAAATCGGATTATAAATTACTTTTAAAAGAAGAAAAAGCTCAAAGAGATGTTAAAATATTATCTATTATTAGCAAAGTAGCTAGCAAAGATGAATTTGCAAATGAGGTCAAAGATTTTCAATCCAAAATTATTAGCGATGAGGATAATGACATCATTAATTACAACGATTGGTTAAAGAAAATAACTCACTAATTAAAAGCCCCGAGCAAACGCTCGGGGCTTTTAATCAATTTATTTATTTAAGAATTACTGAAGAACAATCTTTTTGTTAATTCCACCAGTTGAAGTCGTAATTTCTAAGAAATACACACCTTTTGGTCTGCCATTCATATCTACAAC
>PKDP01000056.1 GCA_002862585.1 Flavobacteriales bacterium
TTTTGATTGTTTAGTAAATTGAAAATCATCCAAAATAGATTCAAAAACCGTATTGACTTTCTTTGCTGAGAATCGCTCTTTTTTACAATGATTGCAGTGATAATAAAAATATTTTTTACCCGTTCAGCTCTTTGAAGGACTACCAGTCATTTTCGATTGGCATTTGGAGCAAAGAAAACTTCATGGTGACATAATGATGGAATGCCCATCAGAAATTTCTAACAAACCACTACACCACAATGATTACTATGGTTATTTAGATAAAAAAGTGGTGTTCTTTGGGCATTACTGGCTAAAAGGAAATCCTAAAATTGAAAACAATAAAGCAATTTGTCTAGACTACAGCATTGCAAAAGGAGGACTTTTGGTAGCTTTTAAATCAGAGTTTTTATCTGTAGAAAATCAAGAAGAAGGTTTTGTAACAAACTTGGAGGAATAAATAACAATTACAATTATAGCTTTTGAAAATATATAAATTAAATACCGTGTAATAAATGGCGCAATTTGGTTGGATAGATTTTAGTCCTAAAGACAGGCAACGTGTAGGGACCATTTTGGAACTGATGAAACCTTCGGGACAAGTAGATGAATTGGGGATTGGAACCTAGGATAGTCTTTTCTGAATTTTGATTCCCATTTATTTTTTTCAGCATCCTTATCAACCAACTCGTTGCGTTCAATTGTTGGGAGTATTAAGGATTTAAAATTATCTACTTTGTTAAGGAAAAATAAATAACAAGCACCAAAGATTAGTAATAATAGTATTAAAAAAATATAAATTTTATATTTCCTAGGTTTTTTTTTAGGTTGTTTTGGAGGACTTTTTTTAGCAGTAATTGGATTGTTTAAATTATTTTTAAAAGACTCTGATACTTTGGATCCAGAGTCCTTTTGCATGTTTATTTGATCCGTCATCCAACCTCGAACTTCATCATCACTAAGATTCTCATATACAGCACCTGCTATGGAGCCAATAAAATTAGCTTCTTCCACTGAGAAATCATTGTCAACTAATGCAAAAGAAAATAAGGTATTCCAAAAGGAATTTAATTCTTCCTTAGGATAGCTTTTTATTACTTCAATCATCTTATCTGCATCATTCAATAGCTCAGCAATAACCGGATCATCTTTATCATCTGTCGAGCCTAAATATTGCCCGCTTACATTCTTTGCGAAAACTAAAAACTTAGCGCTTTCTTCTTCTGTTATTTTGCCATCAGCATTAATTAACTGCCATACAGCGCTAATAAAAACAGAAATTTTAGTATTGCCTCTTTGAATGTCTGTAAAGCCTGAAAAGACATTAAGAATATCTTTGTTTTTCAAAAACAACTCATCACCTTCTTCCTTTGAATTGTAAATATTTGGATTTTTTTCTTCTTCAATTTCAGATATTTTATCTGTACTGGTTAATATCTTACCATCTTCATCAAATTCTGATAATATTTCAACTGATTTGTCATTAAAGTACAAGATTTCCATTTTGAGAGTCCCATTTTCATGAAATCTTTTTTCTACTCCATGCTTTAAACCAAAACGAAAAGGAGTTTCAATCAGTAATACATTATTTTCATTGACTTCATTCCACCATCCATTATAAATACACCCTTTATGAAAGGTATACTCCATAATATCTTCAAAATCAGTATTAGTTTCATTTACATCATTAATAGTCTCTGAGTTTGGGCGATCTTTACGATTGTATAATAAATTAGTGTCGTAATTCTCTCCATTTTCAACCATTTTAACTAAAGTTAATTCAGCTCCAATTAATGACTCTACAACAGCAAAGAACTTATTATTAACGTCCTTACTGATTTCAGTATTAGATTTTAGACAACTTTCAAAATATTTTTCATATTCAGAAATAAATAAATTTAGAGTATCAATTCTATAAGTGATACCTTCAACATCCATTCGATCTTCTTCGTATTTGAGCATATACTCTTCAGTATGGCCAATAGCCATATCCCAATATGAAAAATTCAATTTTTCAATACTCATAGTACGCCATGAAGCTCTAGACGTTAGAATACTATTCCAGCTCTCCGAAATAGAAAATAGTCTTCTATTTAATTGTTCGACTTGAGAGCCTGTGCCGTCATCTTTATTTAATAACTCTTTAGCCTCTCTCAAAGCTTCTTTTATTTCTGGATAAAGAATAAAAGTTCCAATTAATTCTGCAATTAGTTTTTTTTGCATACTATTTATTTTGCTCAATCTAACTAAAAAAATAAATCATCATAATGGGTCAATATTTCTGCTTTATGACAAATGAAGTTTAAATTTGGAGTCTAAGAATTTAAAGGGTAACATTATACAAAATATTTGAAATAATTAATTCATAGTATCAATTATTTCGAGATAAAAACGTACCCAATTAGAATGAATACTGCAATTATATTAGCTGCTGGACAAGGCACTCGAATGAACTCTCAGATGGCTAAAGTTCTTCACAAAGTCGGCAACAAGAGTCTTCTTCAACACGTCATTGATGCATCTCGCCCTCTAGTCAATTCTATTAATGTAATTATTGGACATCACTCAGAATCTGTCAAAAAAACAACTTCAACTGAGGACATTAACTGGGTTAATCAAAAAGAGCAGCTTGGAACAGGTCATGCTGTTCAA
>PKDP01000121.1 GCA_002862585.1 Flavobacteriales bacterium
TCAACTATTTCGCATATTTTGTCTGGAAGAAATAAGCCAAGTATTGACGTTTTACAGAAAATTTTAAAACGATTTTCTAAGATTTCTGCGTCTTGGCTTTTGATGGGTCGAGGTGATATGTTTATTTCAGATGCAATTACTCAAGTGCCTAAAACTATTTCGGAACAGTCTGTAACACCATCCAAAGAGGTCAATAAAATAGTTGTTTTTTATTCTGATAATAGTTTTGAGGAATACAAGCCAAATAAATAATCTTATTACTTTTGTAAGGTAATTCTATAGAGATGTACAAATACCTTATTAAACCTTTTCTTTTCCTTTTTAACCCTGAATTTATACATCATTTCATTTTTAAATGTATCAAAGCGGCGTCTTATATTCCTTTTAAATTAAAGGTTTGGGATTCGATTTATAGAGTGAATGATGACCGTTTAAAAAGAAAAGTTTTTGGTTTAACGTTTGAAAACCCTGTTGGATTAGCTGCAGGGTTTGATAAAGACGCTAAATTATTTAATGAGCTGTCCTCATTTGGTTTTGGTTTTATCGAATTAGGTACACTTACACCACTAGCTCAGCCTGGAAACCCTAAACCACGCTTGTTTAGATTGCCTGAAGATGAATCTCTTATAAATAGAATGGGATTCAACAATGGAGGGGTTGAAGAGGCTGTAAATCATCTTAAACAACGTAATACAAGTGTAATTATAGGCGGAAACATTGGTAAAAATAAACTTACGCCTAATTCTGAGGCTGCCAGAGATTATGAACTAAGTTTTGAAGCATTATTTGATTATGTCGATTATTTTGTGGTTAATGTTAGTTCGCCCAATACGCCAGGCTTAAGAGAATTACAAGAGAAAGAGCCCTTGACAAAGCTATTGCTTAGTTTACAAGAGTTAAATTCTGATAAAGAAATAAGAAAACCAATTTTATTGAAAATTGCTCCAGATTTGACAAATGAGCAATTGGATGATATCATTCAGATAATCATAGATACCAAATTAGATGGCCTAATAGCAACTAACACTACTATTGATAGAAGTGGTCTTAAAACATCTAAAACAGAACTTGAGCGTATTGGAAATGGTGGACTAAGTGGCAAGTCAGTGAAAAACCGTTCGACAGAAGTGATTAGATATATTTCAGAAAAATCAAATCAATCGTTTCCAATAATTGGAGTAGGAGGTATTCATTCTGCTGAAGATGCTATTGAAAAATTGAATGCCGGAGCAAGTTTAGTTCAAATTTATACTGGCTTTGTTTACGAAGGCCCATCAATAGTAAAGAAAATTAATAAAGGAATTCTAAACAGTTTATGAAAATAATAGAATGTCCTAGAGATGCAATGCAAGGGATTGAGCGGTTTATTCCTACTGCTCAAAAAGTATCCTATTTGAATGCATTACTCAAAGTTGGTTTTGACACTCTCGATTTCGGTAGCTTTGTATCTCCTACATCAATACCTCAGATGAGAGATACTGCTGATGTTCTTAGTCAGTTGAATCAATCTCATACAAAATTACTTGCCATCGTTGCCAATCAAAGAGGGGCTGAGGACGCCTGTCAGTTTGAACGTATTGATTTTTTAGGCTATCCTTTCTCAGTTTCTGAAACCTTTCAAAAAAGAAACACCAACAAATCTATTGATGAATCCTTAATCTTAGTTGATAAAATTCAAAATAGTTGTGTAAAAAGTAACAAATCCTTGGTGGTCTATTTGTCAATGGCATTTGGAAATCCTTATGGTGAGCTATGGCATGAAGATATCGTTTCCAAATGGGGTGAAAAGCTCTTAGTTATGGGAATAGAAACCATTGCTTTATCAGATACGATTGGGGTTTCTAATCCGGATAATATAAGTCGATTATTCACTCAGCTAATTGCTGAACATTCGCATGTTGAATGGGGAGCTCATTTACATACTTCTTTAGAAAGTTGGAAAGATAAGGTTGAATCAGCTTATAAAAGCGGTTGTCGTCGCTTTGACGGTGCTATTAAAGGTTTTGGAGGTTGTCCTATGGCAAAAGATGATTTGGTGGGAAACATACCTACGGAGAAATTATTATCATATATTAATGAAAAAAATATTGATACCGAAATCAATACTCTAGATTTTGAAAGTGCTTATAATAAAGCAATAGATGTGTTTGTTTAATATTTTAATAATTGAATCAATTTATTTTTATAATTCATAATATTCACAAACTAGTTTTGTATTTTTCTTTTTATTTTAAATTTTTAAACTAATTTTGAGCTATAATGGAAATTTATAGGGAATAAGGTGTAAATCCTTAACTGTACCCGCAGCTGTAATCTCATTATTGTCTAAGATATTTATGCCACTGTATGTATTATGGGAAGGCATCTTAGATTGAGTTAGTCAGAAGACCTGTCATTTAAATACTCCGAAATGTCTTCGGGAACAAAGACAGATGGGTTATGAGAGCATTATTAGTATATATATTTTGTTTTCCAGTAATATTATTTTCACAGAATATAATAGTAAATATTCAAACATGGTTGACTTAAATAATAAAGTTGACCTTTCTAAATATGAGAATGATCCCTAAGAAAAGTTCAAGTACCTATTCCCATTTTATAGGCTGGATATAAAAATATTTGAAAAAAG
>PKDP01000170.1 GCA_002862585.1 Flavobacteriales bacterium
CGAAGTTTACTTTATTTATTTTTAATTCCAAACCTATTTTTAGCACAAAATAGCCAAACAGAACATAAAAACAATATTGGAGAAAGCGACCTAACTTATACTAATTCAAGATTGTTACTAAATAAAAACAACTTAAATTTTGGATTAGGTTATGGCTTAATTGCTTTTAATGCAAACTCAACATACCAAAGACTTAAAGCACATAAAAAAATATATTCTGTCTGGTCTGCAGGCTTAAACTATTTATTCGTTAGTTTTTTTTCCAATGATCACCTTCTAATCCCTTCTTTAAGGTATGGGATAATGACAGGGGTTGATAAACAGCATCATTTTGAAATAAATGCAGGACCAAACCTTTTGGTAGGAATTTATAATGATAAACTCGATTTTGCTTCATCAGAATTTGATTTTGGATTTAATATGGGGTATCGAAAGCAAAAGCCTGAAGACTCTAAAATTTTTAGAACTGGAATTGGATATCCAGAGCTTTTGTATTTCAGTTTTGGCTTTTCTTTATAATGTAGGACTTGAACATTGGGTAATTTTCAATAAAAAATCATCCTTCAAGGTTGTTCTAAATTCTTAATCGGATTTCTGTTTCTTGATCGCTGATTAGATATGAAAGAGCATTTTTAGATAAATAAAATGCTCTAGTGATTGAATCAGAGCAGCTTGAAGTTTTTATAAAATTAGGACTTGAAAGAATATATTATTGTTTGCAGTATAATTCATTAAAAATTATTAGTTTTCGTTAGGTTTGTTTACTTCGCCAACAACTTAATTTTTTATTTCCGGTAAATTATCTAAATGAAGCATCTGTTATTTACGTTGATACTGGGAATAACTCAAATTATCTTTTCTCAGAAAAGCAATATTTTAAGTGAAGAAGATAAGCAATATTTAGTGGATAATTATAGGACTAAGACATTTGCTGAATTAGCAAGGGATATTGGAGTTCAAACATATTTTGTTCGTGAATTTTGCAATTCTGGTCTGTATCAAAATGTCTTTTGGGACGGGGCAGAGACACTCAACTGTTTATATTCAAATGAACCTATTGAACCAAACTCGAAAGGAGAGTATTACTTTTTTTACTCCTCAAATGAGGATCGTAGGGTTTATGAAAAAACACTATTAAGACCTCAAAGGTTTCTATTCTACAAATTCAAGACAAAAGAATATGCGCAAAATTGGTGTGATGGTATTCCTTTTGAAGCTAAAGAGATTGCATTTGGACCAAATACAACGCCTAGTATAGATCATTTCACTATAGATGGATATGAACTGACCAAATACATTAACCTCTCTGATATTCCTGTATTAAAAAATAAATTAACTGAGTTTAATTCACTATTTCATAAAATAGAGTACGATAGAGGGGCAAGACAATTTAAATTCCAAGAGCATAATATACCCGGTTATGTTTTAGTGACCACTGAAAGGTCATCTATTAATGGTGTAATCAAAACCCCGCATTACTATTTCAATCAAAGAGCAATAAAAATAATATATGATTATTTATCCAAGTATGGTTATTCCTACTTCTCTGGAGAGGTTTTAGGAGATTTACCTATGAACGATATGCGAATTCGAAAAGAATGTAAAAAGACATATTCTCGAAATGAAACTATTGAATGTCCGAATTGCAATGGAGAGTCAAGATTTATAGACCATTCAGATAAGTACTCAACGGAGAGTAGTTCTGTGATGCAAAATTGTACTTCTTGTGATAGAACCTTTCGATTTCAAGTATGGAATTGGAATAGTAGTGGATGGAAAGACTTTAAGGAAAAGAAGCTCGGTTATGTAAAATGCGGCGGATGTAAAGGTTATGGATTTTCTGAAGATTATCATGGAGGCGGAAAAGATGATGTCACAAGAAAAAATTGTCATGTAAGTGGGTGTAATCAGGGTTGGCAGGAGTGCAGAAAATGCAATGGTAAAGGTCAAAAAAGAAGCACCGTTTATGTTAAAAAGAAACATGCAACAACACAAAATAATGAATGTACGAGGTGTAATAATAGTGGCAAGATAAATACCGGAAAAATAAAAACATATACCTGTTCCTCATGCGATGGGAAAGGATTTTACTTTTATTCAGATGAAAATAAAGATTGGGACGAAATAAAAGAATATTATAAATACAATCAAGTTATTAGACCTGATTTGGGTTTTAATGGAGGTGTTAGATACTCGGATCTCAAATGGAAAGGTTTAAAGGGCGGAACCTATTTTATTTACCAAACCGATCTAGGTCTAGAATACAATAGGTTTGGTACAGGAAGTTTATTAGATAAAGATGAAACAGTTCCTAAATATGACTTTGTGCAAATTGCGTTTCAGCGTAAGATTAAAAAATAAATCCCTCGCTTAAAAATTTAAATTTCTTATTAGTAATATAATGTGGGACTCGAATACTGGTCAATTTCAACTCAAAAAGTCGCTCGTTAAAGTGGCTTTTATGAGGTCTTAGGTTGTATCTGATTGATGAGGTTATCAAGACCGTAGATTCTTATTAATGCACTCTTACAAAGTTCTGCTATTTCTCTGTTATTGAACTCAGCCATTATCTCAACATTTGAAAGAGTTTTTGCCTCTTAAAATAAAAGTTATTCCAATTACATA
>PKDP01000001.1 GCA_002862585.1 Flavobacteriales bacterium
AAGAAAAGTAGAGCGAAGAACAGCAACAAATAACCCTCGTTTATTTCAATATTACTAATCAAAGAGAAAGTGTGATAGGAGAGTAATGCAGGAATTAAATACGCATAGGATGCGTCTAGAATGCCCGCTAAATAAGCCTTTTCTTTCAAACGAATGACTGGGAAAGAATAGGCAATAAAACAAAAAATTTCAATAGAGATTAGGCAATAGGTGGTGTTATCTTTAGGTAGATAAAGCCATGGAAGAAACGTAAGTCCACAAATAAAAATAAATAAGATTGCAATTTGATAAGTTTTTAAAACACTTAATTTATTTAGCTTTCCTGCCTTATAGTCTTCTTTTTGATCAAAAAAATCATTTATAAAATACCCAAATGCGGCAAATCCGAAGGTGGTAAAAATAGAAAGAAAAAACAAAGACAAGTGGTAGAGGTTCCATTCCAAGCGAAATATTCCAAACCACAGATAAACACAACCAATGGTGAAAGGAACAAAACTTAGGCGCCAGTCTTTGGACCTAGAAGCTGTATTGATTTGCTGAATAAATTGTTTAGCATTCATGACTTATTCATAAAATATAGGTGTTTATCTTTTTCCGATAATTGCACGGGTTTCTCTGCTAGAATTTCAAAGAAATCTATGGGGAAAACATATCCATCCCAAGAGTCAATTTTACCAATATTGAAAAGGTTTTGAAACTCATTTGATATGCTCAAATGCTCAAAGTCACCTATTTTTACTTCTGGAATTTTGACATAATGAACAATATATCCTTTTTTACGCAGGATGGACAGGGTTTCATACAGGGTGCCGATATGATATTGATAGCTTTCATTGATGTCATCACAAATTTTGCGAATATAGTGTTGTTCCCATTCGTCTTCCACCTCTCTTTCAAACAAATCTTTGATGTAGACCATACCCCCGGGCTTTAAAACTTCCCAAATTTCGTGCAGGAGTTTCTCTTTATCCCCAGAATGACCGTAGGATTCCAAGAAATATGCTCGATCAAATTGCGCTTTTTTAAAAATGCTACTTACCTGGTGAAAGTCACCCTCTATGGCTTCTATACTGTTTTCTAAACCAGCTGCTGCTATTTTGACTTTTGCTTTTTCAATTTGAACTTTGGATATGCTAAGGGCGGTTAGTTTTAGGTTAGGAATCTGCTTTGCAAAAAAAACAGCTGGTCCAGCAACGCCACAGCCTGCATCTAATACGTGCATTTTTTCTTTTAAGCGCATATTTTTAGCAGTATATTCCAAGTACTCTTCTACATTGTTGGTGCGAAAAGCTTGTATTATTTCGCCATATACCTCTAAAAATTTTTCAGTGGTTTGATTGTAAAACTTTCCAACATCTTTAGCAGGTTTTGTGTTTTTTCCAGTATTAGCTTTATTGATACGGAGCATGACAATGAACATTATCAGGGAAAGCAAACAAAGAATAAATAAAAAAACACTAAAAATCATAAGCAAATATTGGTTGAGAAACTTTAGTAACAGCTAAGATAGAGCATTGAAAAATAAAATTTATAATATTAAGCCAATAGCTCCGTAATTATTAAAAGGCATACGCAAAAAGAGAAGACGATTATGCAACAATTTTCATTTAGATTGAAAGACACCTAGGAGGCCGTTTACAATGAACTTCGATCGTGTTGACATGAAGGAGTAGTGGGGGATGGAGTGTTTAATAAGTTGTATCTTTAAGCCTTAAAAGTGGGTGTAATGGTTTTTAAATCAGCGCGTTTAGAAAAGAAATTTCAACGCAAGGGATATGTGGTTTTGTCTTTACTGTCTAGCCAGCAAGTATCGGAGTTATTGCTCTTTTTCAAAAAAGAGTATAACATAGATTTTTCAGGTTTTCACTCTACACACTTTTTAAATGATGAACAATTAAAACGCACGGTTCACAATAAGATAAGCTCCATCTTGGAACCTCAACTGCAAAAGTATTTACTAGATTACAATGCGGTATTTGCTAATTTTATGGTGAAATCAATTGGAAAGGATAGCAGGATGCCTTTACATGCTGATTGGACATATGTGGATGAAAATAAATTTCAAAGTTTAGGCGTTTGGAGTCCGTTGATTAATACCAATAAAGAAAATGGCCGCTTAGGTGTTGTCCCGAAATCTCACTTACTTAAAAAAAATTATCGCGGCCCGAATATTCCAAGTCCTTTCCACGATTTTAATGAATACATAATCAAAAATTATGGAAAATTACTTAAGATGAAAGCTGGAGAAGTTTTAATTTACGACCATAGACTTTTACATTTTTCACCTGCAAATTTATCCAAGTCCATTAGACCTGCAATGAATTTGGTTCTAGCACCTCAAAGTGCTTCGCTTTACCACTATACCAATGTGAGTTGTTTTCCTGCAATAGAAAAATACAAAGTGGACAATCCAGAGTTTTATATAAACTATGTTCACTTGGGCCAGCCTGACAAAACTTGTTTGCGCGAGACTATTAGTGTTAACTGGTCTCCATACACCCAGGGATATATAGATGCAAATTTAAAGACAAGGGCATGGAAGCGTATGCTTAGCTTTATTTATGGGTAAATTAAACCTTAAAAAAATATAACTGCTC
>PKDP01000161.1 GCA_002862585.1 Flavobacteriales bacterium
GTGTCTCTTGAGGCCCTCGGACGGCCCAGAGGCGTCCTGTAGGCGAGCCACTAGATGGGCTCGTCCGATGAACCTTGTAAACGTTTTATTCCTTTTGCTTCTGTCTACTCAATTCGTAGTCAGAGGGGAGATAAAGTATTACACAGTGGCGGCCACTCACAGTGGTTGTTACTACTTTACACTTACTTCCAGCGTGACTTTACTTAAGGCCACTTAAGGTCAAGTCCACGTCTGTAGAAGCGCTTGGGTTTCAGTCAACCACGCTCCAGCGCTTCTTGATGAGACCCTCGTTGATGATGAACTTGGTGTTCAAGTCGTTTGACACCGGTGGAAAGCGTATGGCCGGATACCACATGACGCTCACAGAGAAGCACGTGCGCACAACTTCTCGCAAGCTACCTCCCATAAGAAACTGCGGGGGCGACACTGTATCGAACTTGAAGTATTTGTCAATCTTGTTATCGATTTGGTTTGTTGTCTCTTATGGCTTTGGAATTGTATTGGTAGACGAATTAAATAGTATTAGAATGGGTGGGTTTAAACTTGGTTTTTGGTTTGCTCAACAGGGTTCAATTTATGTTTTTACTATTTTAATATTTGTGTACATAAAATTGATGAATAAATTGGATGCAAAATATAATTTAGATAGCTAATTATGGATTTACAAATTTGGACTTGGATATTAGTAGGAATTACTTTTTCCTTATACATAGGGATTGCTATTTGGTCAAGAGCCGGATCAACAAAGGAATTTTATGTTGCTGGAGGAGGCGTTTCACCTCTTGCTAATGGTTTAGCTACAGCGGCAGATTGGATGTCTGCAGCATCATTTATTTCAATGGCTGGGATTATCTCTTTCAATGGATATGACGGGTCTGTATATTTAATGGGCTGGACAGGAGGCTATGTATTGTTAGCGCTGTTATTAGCTCCCTACTTAAGGAAGTTTGGAAAATTTACAGTTCCAGATTTTATTGGAGACCGTTACTATTCAAATGTTGCTAGATCTGTTGCAGTATTTTGTGCTTTAATAGTATCATTTACTTATGTAGCAGGACAAATGCGTGGTGTAGGATTGGTATTTTCAAGATTTTTAGAAGTAAACATCAATACAGGAGTCATCATAGGGATGATTATTGTTTTATTTTATGCTGTTTTAGGAGGCATGAAAGGAATAACCTACACGCAAGTAGCACAATATTGTGTATTAATATTTGCCTTTATGGTTCCTGCAATTTTTATTTCTATTCAGATGACAGGGAATCCAATTCCACAAATTGGATTTGGTGGACAAGATGCAAATGGAGTGTATCTGTTAGACAAATTAGATGGTTTACACAGAGATCTTGGTTTTGCTGAATATACTTCAGGTAGTAAATCCAAACTAGATGTATTTTTTATTACCGCTGCTCTTATGGTAGGTACTGCAGGATTACCTCATGTAATTGTTCGTTTTTTTACGGTTAAGAAAGTATCTGATGCACGTAAATCTGCAGGTTGGGCATTGTTATTTATCATGATTTTATATACAACAGCTCCTGCAATAGCAGTTTTTTCTCGAACTAATATGATAGAAACTGTAAATAATAAAGAATATAAAAATATGCCAAGTTGGTTTACCACATGGGAGGAGACAGGGTTGTTATCCTTTAATGATATAAACAATGATGGTAAAATTCAATACCTAGCAGATGCCTCAAAAAATGAATTAATAGTAGATAAAGATATTATGGTCTTGGCTAATCCAGAAATAGCGGGCTTACCAAACTGGGTAATTGCATTAGTTGCCGCGGGAGGATTGGCAGCAGCTCTATCAACCGCTGCTGGGCTATTGTTGGTGATTTCTGCATCAGTATCACATGATCTGATTAAGAAAATGATAAAACCAGACATTTCGGAAAAAGGAGAATTAGTAGCAGCTCGTTTGTCTGCAGTTGTAGCAGTTTGTATTGCTGGATATTTTGGGATTAACCCACCTGATTTTGTTGCTGCTACAGTAGCACTAGCATTTGGATTGGCAGCAGCCTCTTTTTTTCCTGCAATTATTTTAGGAATTTTTACAAAGAAAATGAATAAAGAAGGGGCTATTTCAGGAATGATTGTTGGTGTTTTGGCAATGCTTATTTACATGCTAAAGTTTAAATTTAATTGGTTTGGTGGAGGTTCAAAAGAAGATTGGTGGCTAGGGATATCACCTGAGGGTTTTGGAACTGTGGCAATGATCATAAACTTCATAGTGTCTATAGTCATTTCTAAATTTACTCCAGATCCACCAAAAGAAGTTCAAGAAATTGTTACAAATATTAGAATTCCTAGTGGTGTAGGAGAAGCTACACATTCTTAATTTAAAAGATTAGAAATAGGAATTAACATTTACTTGCTCAAGTAAAAGGAAATGAATACTTTTCAATGAGTAAAAAATTCATAGTTAGGAGCCAATAATAGACCCAAATACAAATAAATTACCATGAGTAACTATCACATTAAACACCTCGAAGAATATTATCAAGTGTATAGAAAGTCTGTTGATGAACCAAAAATTTTCTGGGAAGAAATAGCAGAAGAACATGATGAAGCACA
>PKDP01000050.1 GCA_002862585.1 Flavobacteriales bacterium
CCCATACCTATTGCTAAAGCAATTGCACCGCCCATTTCCATACCAATATCCATACCAGAGGCTAGAGCACCAAAAGCTACTCCAACAGCTAATCCTTCGGGAATGTTATGTAGGGCAATTGCAAGAACAAGTAGCTCTGTCTTTTTTAAATCTGTTTTAGGTCCTTCAGCATTTTCAACTGATTCAAACAAATGTAAATGTGGTATTTTTTTATCTAAATAATAAAGAAATAAGGCTCCCAATAAAAACCCTACAGCAGGAGCGAACCAAATAGGTAGAGTGGTTATACCTAACTCTTGTTGTTTTTCAACAGTTGCAATAGCAGGTGAGAGTAAAGACCAAAAGCTGGCAGCAATCATTACACCTCCAGTGAATCCAAGACACATATCTAAAACTTTTCTATTACTAGATTTAAAAAAGAATACTAGACTAGCTCCAATAGCAGTTAAAATCCAAGTAAATAATCCGCCTATTAATGCTTGAATAATTGGTGATTGCTTAATAAACCATTTATATAATTCCAATTCTTCCATTTTAATTTACTTTTATTAATATATTATTTGCTATTTCTTTACTTACGTGCTCAATCTTTGAATTAATTTTAATTTTCATGGATTGATCAAAAATTATTCTGTCAATTGCTTCAATCTTTGTGCCTATACTAATGCTTATTTTAGTTAAATGGTCTAAAAACTCTTTGTTATCTAATGAAACACCCATAATTATTCCCTCAGAATTAATTTTCATTTCACTTAAAGTTATTCTTTTTGTTGAAGGAATTATTCCGCTTTTTGTTGGGATAGGCTCACCATGTGGATCAAATTTTGGATAGTTTAGAAAATGATCAAGCTTATCAGTTAATTTTTCAGATTTAATATGTTCT
The DNA here is from genome assembly GCA_002862585.1 of Flavobacteriales bacterium. Classification (GTDB taxonomy): domain Bacteria; phylum Bacteroidota; class Bacteroidia; order Flavobacteriales; family UBA7312. The sequence goes on from PKDP01000050.1 coordinate 884, forward strand.
AACTGCTCGGCAACCTCATGAACTTCACCCCAGCTAAAGTCTAATTTGTTTACAAGAAAAGTCTCCCATAATCTATGTTTTCTAAGGATTTCAAATGCTTTGATGCGTCCAGCTTTACTAAGTTTAACACCTTTATATTTTTCGTAAATAACAAGTTTTTTATCTTGTAGTTTCTTAATCATTTCAGTTACTGAAGCAGCAGATGTTTCTAGTATTTTAGCAATTTCATTAGTTAATACTATACTGTTCTTTTCTAAGTTAATAGATAAAATTGCCTTAATATAATTTTCTTCTGATCGTGTAATCATTATACAAAAATAATAATTAATTATATATAAAAAAAATTTTAGGCTTGCCTAAAAAAAGACTTATATTTGCAAAAAAAGTCTCATTTAAAATTATGAAAAAGTTTATTTTATTTTTATTTTCTTTTGTAATTGCGAATTCAATATCCTCTCAAGAATTAATTGGAAATGTTTATGATAATAAGGCTCCAATTCCTTTTGCGAATGTTTTAATAGAATATGATAGTTATTCAACTGTTGTTTCAACAAATTTAGAAGGAGTATTTGAAATTAATGATTTAAAAATCGGTAATGTTAATATTACTATATCTAGATTAGGGAGAGAAACAAAAAAACTAATTTATAATATCAAAAATGGAACCAACAGTATAGATATTTTAATGGGTGAAGAGATTTACGATTTAGATGAAATTGTTGTAACCGGAACTAAAACTTTCAAAAGAAGAACACAATCTACTGTGATAGTAAATGTTTTAGATAATAAAAAAATTGAAAAGGTTCAGGCTTGTAATATTTCTGAAGCTTTAAATTTTCAATCAGGTTTAAGGGTTGAAACTGATTGTCAAACTTGCAATTATACACAGCTAAGAATGAACGGTCTCGCCGGAGGCTATTCACAGATTCTGATTAATGGACGACCTATTTTTAGTCCTCTTACAGGTCTATACGGTATGGAACAATTACCAACCAACATGATTGATCGAATTGAAGTCGTTCGAGGGGGTGGATCATCGCTCTATGGTTCCAGTGCAATTGGGGGGACAGTAAACGTAATCACTAAAGTGCCCAAGAACAATAGTTACGAGTTAGATTATAACTACCAAAACATGGGTGCCCAGGCGAATGGACATTCAATAAGCGGGAATGTGACGTTAGTTTCTGAAAATAAAAAGTCCGGAGTTTCATTTTTCATGAATCACAGAGAGCGTGATTTCTACGATGCAAATCAAGACAATTTCTCAGAAATTCCACTTAGCAAAAACACTGCAATTGGTGCAAACGTTTTTTTACTTCCAAAGGAGAATCAAAAAATTGAATTGAACTTCAGTAAGCTCCATGAATATCGATTTGGAGGTGAAATGATTACTGATAAGCCAGCATTCCTCACGCAACAATCGGAGGAACGAACCCATAATGTTTGGATGGCCAGTGCAGATTATCAAATCAACTTCAACAATGACAATAGTTCAATCATTACCTATTTCGCTTGGCAGAATACAGATAGAAATCACTACACGGGAATACAACCAGATACAGGAACGGTAGAGTATGACAACTTTATCACTAACCCTCCTTATGGTATGTCAGATGTAAGTACATATAATGTCGGAACTCAAATCAATCATAAAGTCAATAACTTCTTGAAAGGGGAAAACGTCTTCACTTTGGG
>PKDP01000122.1 GCA_002862585.1 Flavobacteriales bacterium
GGGGAGGTACTAACGGGAACTGGACAGTTAATGATCATAACGGTGCCTCAATAGCTCAAATGACTATAGCTGATTTTGAAGGCTCTGATGATGCTTCTTTTGAAAATACTCAAGCAGCAGACCCATCAAGTATCAACGAAGAATCAAATATTGCTCTTTCTGTATTTCCTAACCCAATTCAATCTGATGCAAAATTATCTTTTAGTTTAACAAAACCTTCAAGCGTAAGATTAGAGATATTAAACATATTAGGTGAAACAGTTTTGTCAAATGCTTATTCGCTTCAACCTGGCAATAATAACATAGACATTAACGCTGATAAAATGACTAACGGTATTTACTTTGCTCACATATCAATAAATGGTGAAATTAATACAGTAAAAATTACTGTTAGCAAGTAAGAGTTAATTTGCTAAAAACAAAAAAGGTCAGTAGATTAGCCAAAACTAATTGCTGACCTTTTTTATGCTTAAAAAATAAAAATACTATGAAAAGATTCCTTTTAATTTCCACTCTAATAAGTATCAATTTTGTAGCCTTTTCACAGAACAGAACACTACCAAAAGTTGATTTGAAAACTTTAGAAAACACCATAATCAACTCATCAGAATTTGATAATGACGGCAACCCTATTGTTATCAGTTTTTGGGCAACTTGGTGTAAACCTTGTATCAAAGAATTATCTAACATTGCTGAAGTGTACGAAGATTGGCAAAATGAAACAGACGTAAAAATTATTGCTGTTTCTATTGATGACGCAAGAAATATGTCAAAAGTTAAGCCCAAAGTAAATGCTGAAATGTGGGATTACGAAGTATATTGTGATCCCAATGGCGATTTTAAAAGAGCAATGGGTGTAGGAAGTGTGCCACATACTTTTTTACTTAATTCTAAGAAACAAATTGTTTGGCAGCACACTGGCTACAAAGATGGTGATGAATACGAACTGTACGAGCAAATAGAGGCACTTTCAAAATAGATAATGAAAAAATTAAATCTCCTCCTATTAGTGCTATTACCGTTTGTAGTATTCGGTCAAGAAAATTCTCCTGCAACTATTCAAGGGGATTTTAACTTTAATGCACAAACCTATACAGAAGACCCTTCAATAAATGCATCAAAAGTAGATGAGTTTATGCTAATGAATGGTTATTCAAATATCCTATTCAATAAAGGGAACTTTACTGCAGGTATTCGTTACGAAAGCTACCTAAATGCCCTACAAGACTTTGACTCTAGATTCAATGGAAATGGTATTCCTTACCGATTTGCACAGTACAATGTGTATGGATTAGACATTACCGTTGGTAATTTTTATGAGCAGTTTGGCAATGGACTGGTCTTCAGAAGTTATGAAGAAAAAAGCTTAGGAATCGATAATGCTATGGATGGAGTTCGCTTAAAATATACTCCAGCTAAAGGTTTATCCCTTAAAGGTTTTGTGGCTAAACAGCGTTTATTTTGGGAACAAGGTCCTGGAATCATTCGAGGAATTGATGGTGAATTAAATGTTAATGATGCTCTTTCCTTAGAAAACAGCAAAACAAACGCCATTGTTGGAGGTAGCTTTGTAAGTCGTTTTCAAGAAGATAACAACCCTGTTTATAACCTTCCAGAAAATGTTGCTGCATATGCATTAAGAACAACTGTTAACAGAGGAAAGTTTTCCTTCAACTCAGAGTACGCTTACAAATTTAATGATCCTACTGGTGGCGTAACCTACAATAACTATGCTCCGGGCAACGCATTAATGGCAAATTTAACATACTCTGAAAGAGGCTTAGGCATTATTCTTGAGGCACATAGAGTAGATAATATGGACTATCGCTCAAAAAGAGGAGGAACTGGAAAAGATCTGACCTTAAACTTTGTTCCTGCAATAAGCAAGCAACACGTCTATACCTTGGCTGCCTTCTACCCTTTTGCGACACAACCTTTAGGTGAGTTGGGTTTTCAAGGACAAATAAATTATATCTTTAAAAAGAAAAGCCCTCTAGGTGGTAAATACGGCACACAATTAGGCCTAAACTATTCCAGAATAAATGGTCTAAATGGCGGTTCATCTGTACTGACTGAAACGGAAAGCCATACCCCTATGTTCTTTAGTGTTATTGGTGAGGAATTATATTTTAGAGACTTCAATTTTGACATCAAAAAGAAAATCAGCAAGAAGGTAAAAGTTATGGTAAACTACCTTAATATCATATACAACAAAGATGTTATTCAAGGTAAAAACTACGGTAAAGATATTCATGCCAGAATAGGTATTATAGATGTAAATTATAAAATAAAACCAAAACACACAGTAAGAACAGAGTTTCAATATTTATCTATTGATGACAGCAAAGAATATGACTATGACCAAGGCGATTGGGTAATGGGCTTAGTAGAATATACCTTCTCCCCACACTTGTTTTTTGCATTTATTGACCAATATAATGGGGGCTATACGGACCACGATGGCGTATCGCATGAAGCTGTTCATTACCTCAACATTAGTTGTGGTTACTCAAAAGGAACGAATAGATTTGAATTAGGATATGGTAAAAAACGT
>PKDP01000069.1 GCA_002862585.1 Flavobacteriales bacterium
GCACAGACCAATGTCCTTTTGCAGATAGAGCTGTGTGTCTCTAGCAATCTTAGCCGAAAAGTCGGTTGGTAAAGCAATAGCCTCATCGAGGGCGTTAGTGTGCAAAGACTGTGTGCCACCCATCACCGCTGCCATAGCTTCTACACAGGTACGGCTAACATTATTGAAGGGGTCTTGCTCCGTTAGGCTCCACCCACTGGTTTGGCAATGCGTTCTGAGGGCTAAAGACTTAGGGTTTTTAGGATTGAATTGCTTAACGATTTTTGCCCAAAGCATTCGAGCTGCTCTCATCTTAGCAATTTCCATAAAGTGGTTCATACCAATGCCCCAAAAGAAGGACAAGCGAGGAGCAAAGCGGTCAATATCCAGTCCGGCGGCAATGCCTTTACGGATGTATTCTAAGCCATCGGCTAGGGTGTAGGCGAGTTCTATATCGGCTGTAGCACCTGCCTCTTGCATATGGTAGCCTGAAATACTAATGCTATTGAACTTGGGCATATGCTGAGCCGTGTATTCAAAGATGTCGGAAATGATACGCATGGAATGTTTTGGCGGATAGATGTAGGTATTTCGCACCATAAATTCCTTGAGGATATCGTTTTGTATGGTTCCTGCCAAGTCCTTTTTGTCCACGCCTTGTTGCTCGGCAGCGACTATATAAAATGCCATAATGGGCAATACCGCTCCGTTCATGGTCATAGATACCGACATTTTATCAAGGGGAATGTCATCGAAAAGAATGTTCATATCCTTGATGGAGTCAATGGCAACACCGGCTTTACCGACATCGCCCTCTACACGTTCGTGATCGGAATCGTAACCGCGGTGTGTGGCAAGGTCAAAAGCGACTGACAGTCCTTTTTGTCCGGCTTCCAAATTTCTTCTGTAAAAAGCATTGGAGGCTTCTGCCGTAGAAAAACCAGCGTATTGGCGAATAGTCCATGGTCTGATGACATACATACTGGAGTAAGGCCCTCTGAGGTTAGGGGCAAGGCCTGCTCCAAATCCGAGGTGTTCTAAACCTTCAATATCTTCTGAGGTGTAACGTGTTTTAATCTCTATTTGTTCAGCCGTTTTCCATGGCGACTTAATGTCTATTTCTATCAAGGTATCTTCTCTCTTACCCTTTAAAAACTGTTGGGTGAGGGTTTCGATATAATAGCTTCCTGCACTAGGGTCTTGTACTTTTCCTAAAAAGCTTTCTTCCAAAAGAATGTGGTGCTGATTGCGTGCCAATCGATTGGAGAAGTCGTTAGGGGCTTCAAAAGACTGGTTGTAAGGGCGAATCATGAGGGCATCGCAACCGCCCAAAATAGCGGACATACTCTCGGTAGTGGTGCGTAATAAATTGGTATAGGGCTCTTCACTTTCTTTGTTGGAAAGACTAGTCTGTGCAAAGATGTTTGGAAAGCCTTGAAAGTGTGTTTCAAAGAGGGAAACGAAAGCCCTCATTTTGGCAATTTCCTTAAAATAGTCACTACCGATATTAAAAATGTATTGGGAATTGATGTAGCCGTCTTCTACCGCTTGGTGAATATCGTCAACCAAAACGGAATGGTAGTAGAAATTGGGAAGTTCACCTTCTTCCTGACCAAAAAAGCTACCGTTTGCATCTTCTGGGTCAATGCCTCTGTCGGCAACCAATTGTTCCCATAATTTAGGGGTATCACATGAGTAATTTTCAAAGTGTACTTCTATGTGCTGTATCAATATATCTTTGAACAGATTGGGCAAATCGGTGGGATTGTAAAAGCATAGGGCGTTCATGCCATTGTTCAGTGCATCCAAAGCCTGTCGGTTGCCTTCTTTGGCATTGCTGCCATCTATCCATTGTACATTCATCCATTGGTGTGGAGAGGGTAGAGGCTTAAAATGCTGGTGTGTATCGCTATGGTAAAAAGGAAGTGTGCCGTCACTGTTAATGAGGTCTTCAAAAGTTTTCCCTTTTAAATCGCTCGATAATTTCTCTTTCCATTGCTGAGTACTTAGGGAGTCGAATTCTGAAAATAATTTATTCATCATCTTTAACGATTACAATTATATCTTCGTTTTCTTTTTTCATGAGGTATTTTTCGCGGGCAAACTTCTCTTGGGTCTCGGTATTGTTGGTGAGGTCAAAAAGAGCGATGCTGTCTTTTTCAATTTCTTTGAGGTAGTATTCTTTTTGTTCTTTCAAATCATCAATTTCAGATTGAAGACGTGCTTGCTTAATCCAATTATTGGAATCAAAAAATGCTACCCAAATCAATAAAGCTAGGGTTACCAGAACAAATTTGTTCTTAAGGATAGGGGGTAATTTGTCGTAGTACTCCTTTAACATGTTACCAAAAGTAAAAAAAAACCTTGGGTCAAGGCCCAAGGTTTAAAAGATTATCCCAAAAATGGGTACCTGTAGTCCTGTGCCGGAACGAATGTTTCCTTAATGGTTCTTGGTGACACCCATCTAAGGAGGTTGAGAATAGAACCGGCTTTATCGTTTGTTCCTGAGCCTCTAGCTCCACCAAATGG